>NZ_JBQLZL010000036.1:115152-168561 GCF_052168255.1 Almyronema sp.
TAGCCCACCCTATCCTCTCAATTTAGGTATTGGCGTTGATTCTGCGATCGCTACCAACCGCTACCAACTCTGCTGCTAAAGTATTCGTCAGGCTAAATAGCGTTTAACGCAGAGGGGGTGGCAGATGGATCTGGTTCAGATACTGGGCGTTTTTTTAGCTAGTGCTTTGGGGGCGGGTACCTTTCTCAAGTTTTCTGCTGAAAAAGTAATTGAAGCCGGGTTGCAAAAAGCTTTGCACAAAGAAAGATTACTTACTGAAGCCGATTTAGAGTTTAGAAAACGCCAAATAGAAGAATTTTATGGGCCGATTTATGCTTCATTAAAACTCAACTCAAAAATTTATCCTCTCTGGCTTCAAGGAAAACTTGAAGAAGTTAACCAAGATATTATTACCTTGTTTAAAAGTCATAACGACGAGATTATTGAAATTCTCAAAACTAAGGCGCATTTGATGGATGGTGGTGAGTTTCCTCCAGAGTTTATTGAGTTTATGACTTCAGCTACCATCTGGGGAATGTACTGCACCCGTGCGGATCAGCCCTACTTGCCTGAGCCTGTTGCCAGCTTAGATCAGGTGAAATGGCCGCAAGCGTTTGAGAATCATATTTTTGTCAAAACCGAAGCGTTGAAGAAAACCCTGGACGACTTGCTGGTGAAGTACAGAGCCAAGTAGCTTCTGACAATAACTATCTATTACTCAAAAGTGTCTCTATCTAAATAGGCACTTAAGCGTTTCTAGGGAATGAGATCGAGAATTGTCGAAATCTTCCTTTCAGCCAGTATCAGCAGCAAAGCAAATGAGTAGATTGGAGAAATCAACCTATCGCTAGACCCCCATAAATCTAGCAACGGAGTTCACATGAAAGAGAAAGTTGAATCTAATCCGGATACCGCTTCTACTCAAGATGCCAAAGCCGTCGCTGAATCAATGCTGGCTGATAAAGACAATGCCCTTGAAGTAGACTTCGACTCAGACTACGAAATGGCTCAGCAAATGACCAGAAGCGATATCGATACGCAGTCTGAAGAAACAGACACCGCCGCTACAAATTCCACTTCAACTAACGCTTAATCGCCAAATTGTTTCCCTTCAGCCTCGTTCTCAGGGACGGGGCTACCTTTTGCGTCTGCCCGCAATCCTCACTTCATGGCTGACTTTTATGTCCTCAACCCTCAACAGCGAATCACCTCCCTTTCCCGGCGTTCCTGAGCCACCGCCTGAGTCGCCCAATCTGCCTCCTCAAGAACCTCCCACGTTGCCTTCTCCACCTGAGCAACCAGCGTTCCCGCCAGAAGAACCTCCCAGCAACCCCCCAGAGGAACCTCCTACGATTCCGTCTCCACCAGAGGAACCTGCCATTCCGCCTACTCCGGCAGAACCTCCCCTGTCACCCACCCCTCAAGAGTCTCCCTTTCCCTCCCCAGCTATGGAACGAACGCCGCTAGTTGCTAAACTAGCGGCGGCCAGCTAGTTGGCGCACAAACAACGTTAGGTGGCAGGGTTGCGCTGTGCTTAGTCCCTGGGGCCTGGTAAGACGATATTAAGCAGCAAGGCGGAAAGCCCACCTGTAGAAATACCCGATGAAAAGATGCTTTTGACCAACGGTGGCATGGCATCTAGCAAATCTGGAGAAAAGGTAACACCTAAGCCCAAAGCCAAAGACGTTGCCAGAATAATTGCCGATCGCTTGGTAAAGTTGACCGTTGACAAAATTTTGATGCCTGCTGCTGCCACGGTGCCAAACATGATCAAAGTGGCTCCACCCAATACGGGTTGAGGAATGGCTTGTAAGACTGAACCAATTACGGGAAACAAGCCAAGCAGCACAAAAATGCCGGCAATAAAATAACCCACATAACGGCTACCAATGCCTGTCAACTGGATGACCCCATTGTTTTGGCTGAAAGTGGTGTTAGGGAAGGTATTAAAGCAGGCAGCTAAAAAGGAGTTGACTCCGTCGCCTAAGACACCCCCCTTAATGCGCCGAAAATAGACTTCACCTCGAATGGGTTCTCCGGTGATTGAAGATGTCGCCGTTAAGTCACCAATCGACTCAATGGTCGTGATCAGATATAAAAAGGCAAAGGGAATAAAGCCCGCAATCTCAAAGCCAAAGCCAAAGCGAAAAGGGATGGGCAAGGCAAAGATAGGGCCACCGCCTAACAGGTTGCTCAAGTCAACTAGCCCCATAAAGATAGAGACGAGGTAGCCGATGATTAACCCAATGGCAATGGAAGCCATGCGTAAAAAAGAGTTGCGGCTACTGTTGAGCAAAATAATGGTTACCAAAACCAGGGCTGCCAAAATCAAATTTTGAGGACTGCCATAGGTTCCGGCTTCTCTGGCTAATGGCCCCCCACCTACGGCGGTAATACCGACGTTAATCAGCGTTAGCCCAATCAGCGTGACGACTGTGCCCGTTACAAGCGGCGTAATCACACGGCTAGCCAGGTGCAGGAAGCGGCTAAAGATCATTTCAATAAATGAACCCACCAGGCACATGCCAAAAATAAGACCCAGCGCTTGGGTGGGTTCGGCTCCTGCTGCGACCGCGCCCCCCCCAACCGCCAGAATTGGCCCAATAAAAGCAAAGCTGGTTCCTTGAATGCTGAGCAAGCCAGAGCCAATTGGCCCAACTCGCTTGGCTTGAATAAAAGTGGCAATACCCGAAACAAACAGCGACATACTGACTAAATAAGCTGCTGTTTCAGGCGGCAAGCCCAGCGCTCCCCCAATAATGAGCGATGGCGTAATAATGCCAATGAAGCTGGCTAAAACATGTTGTAAAGCTGCAAAAATAGCTTCGCGTACAGGAGGTCTATCTTCTAAACCGTAAATTAAATCAGATGGAACAACAGCTTCTGCGGCTACGGGTTGTTCAGCCTGGGCTGTTTCTAAATGAAGTTTTTCGCCACTGGACATAGCTTATTTAGCCCTCTTGCTGCACCAAAAGTTTGAAGTTTTCGCCCGGTTTTGAGGACACAATCTTTTGCTTCTAAGTGACTGCAAAACATTTTTTGGTTAACGCAATCACCCTGAAATATTCTGTTTTTCAGCAAGCGCTAATCGCTACAGCAGTTTAATAGGCTGAAAGACATTACGGCATTTTGGCGCAAAGTGTCAGCAGGTAAAAACTGCGCTAGAGAGCGTGTGTAAACCCATGAATTCGCCTGTAGGGCAAGCTTCTAAAAGCGCTTGAAGATTAAAGATTGCGATCATTTTGAGGTAGCTTATCAGCTTTTGGTGTCGTTTGAATCTTCTATTAAGAACATCTTAAGTATTACGCAAAGTATTTTTCAAACTGTTCTCTTTGTTACGCTTGCTCTGTATAGATGCTGGTAATTTCTAATACCTAATCTGTGGTGTGAGGTTTTGAGATGTTTGCTAAAGAAGCCTTAGGGGAGGGTGTTTATCCTCCTGTCGCTTTGCGCTGGCTACTGGTTTGGGGTTTGGGTTTATGGCTCAGTAGTTTTTCTCAAGTGGCGATCGCCTCTGAAACGATTGATGCTGAGTCGATAACCGATGAAACCACTGCGATCGCCAATGATACGGCAGCAGAATTAAGTCAAGAAATCGAGACAATATCCTCAATTTCTGACCTTAACTTGCCAGCCGAAGCTGATAGTAATGCGGCGATCGATTTGCTCGGTTTTGGACTGGAAGGTGACTTAGCGCAAGTTACCAGCGTTTCTGAACTTTCTGATGTATCGCCGGGAGACTGGGCTTACGAAGCTTTGCGCCGCCTGGTTGAAGAATATCTCTGTCTAGAAGGGTATCCAGATTCCACCTTTCGCGGCGAACGGGCATTGACACGCTACGAATTTGCGGCAGGGCTAAATGCCTGTTTAGACAATATTGTGCAAGTCATTTCAACCGGAGAAGATGCCGATTTGCTGGGCACGGTGCAGCGATTGCAAGAGCAGTTTGCTGCCGAACTGACCAATCTGCGGGCTGAAGTTGATGGCTTAGAGACGCGGACAGCTTTTCTCGAAGCCAGTCAATTTTCGACAACGACTAAGCTTAGAGGAATTGTTTTTGCCCATTTGAATACAGCATTTGCGGATGGAGACATCAAGGCAGAGGGCATCAACGTCTTTGTGCCAGCGCGTGATCCGGCCACGGGCGATCCGGTTGTGCGAACAATTGCAGATGATCCAGCCACGACCTTTAGCTACCTGGCCTGGATCAACTTTGATACTTCCTTTAGCGGCGCTGATTTGCTAACGCTACAGATGGCGGTTGGTAGTGGCAACGCCTCAGCTAACGCTTTTGCTTCTGCTGGCCTGTTTAATACCTTTGGTGTGCCCTTTCCGCTGCAAAGAGGCGGAATTGACAACAACGTCCCGGTTTTGCGAGAGCTGTCGTATGCTTTTCCGGTGGGCGATCGCTTGCAGTTAGTGATTGGCCCCCGAATTAACTGGTACCGCTACTTTGACAACAACCGCTTTACCTTTTTAGTCACAGGCGCTAACAGCTTTAACTCTAGCGGTGGTACTCAAGTGAATGCTGTCGATCGCGGCGCAGGAGCGGTAGCCCTGTTTGACATTACTGATTGGCTAGATTTACGCCTAGCCTACATGAATGAAAGTACTGAGTTTTTGCCCACTCAGCCTCCCGCTGGCGACCCCAACCGGGGGCTATTTGGCGGCACCAATACGCTGACAGCGCAGCTAGGGGTAACGCCCTTTGACGATTTGAACCTGCGTTTTCTCTACACCCGCACCAGTTTTCAGCCCAATGCGGCTGGGTTAGTGGGCGGAGCCTTGAGCGAACCTCTATATGGCTTTGCGGATGATGGTCAGGGGGGAGCGCTCAACGCTGCGGCTGCCGATACGTTTTTGTTCAATTTCGACTGGCTGGTCACTGATTGGCTGGGACTATTTGGCCGTTATAGCTATGGCAGTACAGATCTCTATCCGGCAGCCGCCGGGATTGGCCGTGGCGAGATTAATGCCCAGTCGATTCAGCTAGGGGTTGCTTTTCCTAATTTGTTGAAGCAAGGAGCCTTGGCGACTATTTCCTATCTCAGACCCTTTTCAGTTTTGGATGGCCGCGATTTTCTCGTTTCTGGGGGCGGTAACGGCGGCATTCAAGAAGAGCTTGAAGTGACCTATCGCTATCCGCTAAATGATTACATGGCGATTGTGCCGTCCTTTTACTGGATAGGCAATGCCAACAACTTTAGCGACAACCCCGACATTTATGTGCTGAACCTGCAAACGCAGTTTTTCTTCTAACTGCTGAGATTGGGGACTGGGTTTTTGACAGGGTACCGTCAGAAACCCGGTTTCTTGGGTTGCGAGAACTGTCGCACCGAGGTTGAGACGTTTAACTTGCTGCCAGCCGCTGCCAGAAAAGTTGCCCTTCTGTCTTGGCGCTTTGCCTTTAGCGATCGCTGCTAGCCGCTTGCCGAAAAACGTTTATAGCTGCCTTTAGCGATAAAAAATAGATCCGTACAAATGCGGCCAATGGGTATCCCGCTGACAGTTGGCACCCCTACTCAAGGCTTAGAATGACCCACAAAGCGCTGAACAAGCTGAGTAAAAAGCGATGGAAAATCTGAAAGCTATTGTCATCGGGGCTGGAATGGGAGGTTTAACCGCCGCGATCGCCCTGCGTCAGGCTGGCTATACAGTGGAAATTTACGATCGCGTGCGAGAGTTGCGCCCAGCCGGGGCGGGTATTTCGCTGTGGTCAAATGGGGTAAAGGTGCTCAATCGCCTTGGGCTGGGTGACAAAATTGCTGAAATTGGCGGCCAGATGGATCGGATGGCCTATATTGCCAAAACGGGCGAAACCTTAACTGACTTTAGCCTTACTTCTATTGTTGAGCAGGTAGGGCAGCGTCCTTACCCGGTGTCGCGTACCGATTTGCAACAAATGCTGCTAGACGCGTATGGCGCTGAGCAGGTGCAGCTTAATTCTAAATGCGTGGCCGTTGAGCAAGACGCCGATAGCGCCACCGCCATTTTTGAAGATGGCCGTCGGGCAACGGGTGATGTCTTAGTCGGCGCAGACGGCACCCACTCTATTATTCGTACCTATGTGCTGGGCGAAAAGGTTGAACGTCGCTATGTGGGTTATGTCAACTGGAACGGGCTGGTGCCTGCCAGCGAAGACCTCGCCCCTAAAAATAGCTGGGTGATCTATGTTGGGGATGGTCAGCGGGCTTCAATGATGCCTGTCGGCGGCGATCGCTTTTATTTCTTTTTAGATGTGCCTTTGCCCAAAGACACCCCCCATGAGGCTAAAAACTACCGTGAGGAACTCGCGGGCTACTTTAAGGATTGGGCTGAGCCTGTGCAGCGGCTGATTCAGCGGCTAGATCCCGAAAAAACCAACCGGGTTGAAATCCACGATATTGAACCCCTGCAAACCTTAGCCAAAGGCCGGATTGTGCTGCTGGGGGATGCCGGACACAGCACCGCCCCTGATTTAGGTCAGGGTGGCTGTCAGGCCATGGAAGATGCCTGGGTTTTGAGCAACTTGCTATTGACGACTAATATCAGCGTTGCCGATGCGCTTAAGCGCTATGAATTGGCTCGTAAAGACCGCGTAGCTGAAATTATTCTCAAAGCGCGAGAACGCGCCGCTATGATTCACGGCAAAGCACCGGATAAAACCCAGCAGTGGTACGCCTCCCTAGCCCAAGAAGATGGCACCACGATCAAGGGCGCGATCGCTAAGACGATTCTCAAAGGGCCACTACGTTAATGGTTTATGCGGTTACAGCCCTCAATCAGATGAGCCAGTCTGAGTTTGTAGCGGTTCTGGGGTCTGTTTTTGAAGATACGCCTGCGATCGCGGCTCAAGTCTGGCACCAGCGACCGTTTACGGGGATAGCCGATCTACACCAAAAAATGGTGACGATTGTGGAGTCTTTGTCAGCCGCTGAGCAGCTAGCGCTGATTCGTGCCCACCCTGACCTGGGTAGCAAAGCTCAGATGGCCGCAGCTTCAGTTCAAGAGCAAGCCGGAGTGGGGCTAAATCGCCTCTCAGCGGCAGAATTTGAGCGCTTTCATCAGCTCAATCAGGCGTATAAAACTAAGTTTGGCTTTCCGTTTATCGTAGCGGTCAAAAACCAGACCAAAGCGAGCATTTTGCAGGCGTTTGAGCAGCGCTTAGACCACAGTGCTGACCAAGAAAGACAGCAGGCGATCGCCGAGATTACTCAAATTGCTGCCTTTCGCTTAGCCACCTTGGTGCAATAGCGCTGCTGGTTAAAATAGAAGCAATTGGCGATCGCATAGCCCAAAAAACCATGACAAACAAAAGCACCCGCCGGAATTTTCTCCTGACTGGCGCTGTGGTGGCAGGTGGCATTGTCGGCTGTCGAGTTTTAGGGCAAAGTGACAGCCCAGATCTCCAAACTACTCAATCCCAGCCCCTGCCTGAAACCGAGCCTATTCCCACCCGTCCGCTAGGCAACAGTTCAGCCACACTCCCCATTTTCGGCTTAGGTGGAGCCGGACGAACGCCGCTGTCTCAAATGGGTAAAGAAACAGAGGCGCGCGCTTTAATTGAAGGCGCTTTGCAACTGGGGATTCGCTATTTTGACACAGCCGCAAGCTATGGCCCTAGCGAAGAAAACTTAGGGCAGGTGTTGCCGCCTTTTCGCGATCAGTTGTTTATTGCCAGTAAGACAGCGGCTCGCGATCGCGATGGTGCATGGCGCGAATTAGAACGTTCGCTAACGCGCTTAAATACCGACTATCTAGACTTGTGGCAACTGCACCACGTCTCTTTTACAGAAGAAATTGCCGAAATTTTTAGCGATCAAGGAGCCATTCAAGCGATTGAAGAAGCCAAAGCCCAGGGGGTGATTCGGCTAGCGGGCATTACCGGACATCACGATGCGGCTGTGATTGTTGAAGGGCTGCAACGCTATCCGTTTGATACGACGCTCATTCCTGTCAATGCGGCTGAGGTGCATCATCCTGACTCTTTTATCGCTACGGTGCTGCCCGTTACCCAAGCGCAAAACGTTGGCACGATCGCGATGAAAGTACCAGCCTATGGGCGCTTGCTACAACCGGGCTTGCTCGATAGCTTTGAACAGGCTTTGGGATACAGCCTCTCGGTACCGGGGGTTCACGCTTGTACGGTAGCTGCCGAAAATGTGGAACAGCTAGAGCAAAACGTGAGGGCTGCTCGCCAGTTTCAGCCGCTAGATGAAAACACAATGGCCGCGATCGCTCAACGCACCGCCAGCCAGTGGCCAGATCTCACCTTTTACCACGCTTGGACTTAATGTTGATCTGACCTCAAGCGGCGATCGCCTAAAAGCGAGAACCGGGCTGCTGCAAAAAGGCGAGTTCTGCGGCAGTGCTATCGCGCCCTAAAATGGCATTGCGATGGGGAAAGCGGCCAAAGCGGGCAATCACCTCGCGGTGGCGATAGGCATAATCTAGGGTTGATTGTAGATCAGGGGCTTGCTGCACTAAGGCTTCAAATAGCGCCACAGATTGGTTTTGATGCTCTAGGTTTTCGCTGTGTTCAAAGGGCAAATAGAGAAACAGTCGCTCAACGGGTAGCAAAGGGCGATCGCTTCCTTGAGCGATCGCCGACTGAGCGGTAGAAAGCGCCAGGGCATCGGTCGCAAAACTCTGAGGCGTACCGCGAAACATATGGCGAGGAAACTGATCGAACAATATCACCAGCGCCAGCGTTCCTTGAGGTGTTTGCCTCCAGTTTTGATAGGTGCCTTGACGAGCCTGTTCGTAGCTAGCTAGAAACTGCTGCCGCACCTGCTGATCAAAGGCAGCCTGTTTTTGAAACCAGATGCGCCGCTGCTGACCGTAGTCGCTGTCCGGATCAGCAGGGTTGCCAAACCAAAAATTCAAGATGTCAACGGCAGGAGTGGCGTTCATGTCTAAAGGCGGAAATTTACCGTTAGCCCTTCTCTAGCTTATGCAGGTTTGCGAGCAATAAAGGCACGGTGATGGGGCGGTAGCTGAAAGATGCCGTAGCTATCTGCTAGGGTGACGACAAAGCCAGCTGCTGCTAACCAGTCTTTAATGGCGCTGCTGGGGTAAAGACGCTGGTAGTGAATTTCTTCATCCCGCCGATACGCTTCCCCGACTTGCCGAAAGGTAATGATCCGTCGCTTCAGCAGCGTTTGGGCTTGGTTTTGTATTTTTTCGAATAGCACTAGCCAATCTTCCCCTTCTCTAAATCCCTGCACAGGCTGAGTCTCTGCTGGCGGATTGGCTTCTAGCAAATCAAAAATTAGAAAACCCTCGGCACACAGCGCTGCATACACCCGCCGAAAAAAGTCCTGTAGCGTTTGAGCGTCGTTGTCAGGGTCGAAGCAGTAGTTAAGGCACTCGCCAATGGCGATCGCGGCTCGACAGGGTCGCAACTCAACTTTAAACAGCGAATCAACTTTAAAGGTCGCTTGGGGGACTCGCTGGCGGGCGATCGCAATCATCGCCGCAGAGATATCTACTCCCATTACCTTGTACCCCGCAGCCACCAAAGCCTGGGTTGACAGGCCACTGCCACAGCCTAGATCCAGCACCCAATCTCCCGGCACTTGAACAGATTTGAGGATTGTTAAAATCTCTGGAATTGACTGCAGCACATAGCGATCGAACCCGACATCGTGAATATAGGCAAGATCTTCGCGATAAGCATCAGCTAAGCCAGAATTCATAGCCGCTAGTCTCTAGCTTCCAAACCACTTTTCTATTAAAAACGATGGGCTGGTCAAGTAGCTAACTAGGCCAACCTGGGTGAAAACGTCCCTTTAAATACAGCTTGACTCGGTCGCTTTCTTTAACTTGTTTTTATGCTGACGAGTCTGCTCAGTTTAAAGCGCAAGAGGTCGTAGTCAGAGAAGGCTCCTTTGCGCTGGGGCTGAAGCGTAAAAAGGGGGATTATGGGCGACAAAGTGCTTTTTTGGGGCGTTTTACTTTTTCTGTTTGCCACCCTAGGGGTAGGGGTTTGGGCCGCTAAACAGATTAAAGGCGACAGTGTCAACTACCTAGTTGCAGGGCGCGGTTTAGTGTTGCCCTTGGCGGCAGCAACGCTGATGGCACAATCGGTAGATTCAAATGCAACGCTAGGCAATACCGATTTGGCGGCTGAATTTGGCTTTTGGGCAGGTGCATCGCTGCCCGTTGGTCTAGCGCTGTGTTTGTTTTTAACGGCGCTGTTTTTTGCCAAGCCTTTAAACCGGATGGGGCTAATTACTTTACCCGACTTTTACCGGGTGAAATATGGACGCATCACTGAATTTGTCGCCTCTATTGTGATGGTGCTGAGCTTTTCGTTTTTGCTGGCAGGCAACCTGGTCGCAGGCGGCTATTTGTTTCAAGCCTTTTTAGGCACCAGCTACTTAGCAGGGGTGATGCTAATTGCCACGGTGGTTTTTATCTACACGGCTAGCGGTGGCTTATTTGCTGTGGCCTATACCGATGCTATTCAAGTGTTGATTGCCCTGGTTGGCTCACTCTTATTGTTTGCCTTTCTAGGTACTACCTTTGGGCTAGACATGCCTCCCGGTATGGGGCCGTTGGCGTTTGAGCAGCTTACCAACCCCGCTTCCGGTGCTTTGATCAACTGGGCAACGTTGCTGGCTTTGGGTTTGGGCGATATCGTCGCTATTGATTTTATGGCGCGTGTCTTTGCTGCAGATAGCCCTGAAACGGCTCAGAGAGCTTGCTTTATTGGTTCTTTCGGCACGTTGCTAATTGGTGTACCTTTTTCGATCATGGCGCTTTCAGCCCCGCGTATTTTGGAGCAAGCAGGCATCACGCCCGATGGGCCGTTGCTGTATGCGCTATTGCAGGGGGTGGTGCCGCCTGTTTTAGGCTTACTGGTTATTGCCGCCATTCTTTCTGCTTCGCTTTCAACGGCAGATGGTGCCATTTTGGGGACATCTTCAGTCATGGCTCACAATGTTTTGGGCATTCGTCATGACGACCATCATGCTGAGGGAGATAAGCTGCTATTGCTGACGCGAGTTATGGCAGTCGTGGTTACGCTGCTCGGCGTTTTCTTTGCCTTGCGGGTACCGCAAACAGGGGTTTTGCTGCTGCTGGCTTTTGATATGGGGTTTGCGGGCTTATTAGTTCCTTTAGCGGGGGGATTATTTTGGCCCAAAGCAACGCGTGAAGGGGCTTTGGCCTGCATTGTTTTAGGTTCAATCACCCGTCTGACTCTGTTTGCGCTGATGCCCACCACATTTGGCATTGAAAATACGCTGTTTTATCTTCCCAATTCGCTGTTTACCGCAGAGTTTGATGGCATTCCTACCTTGCTCAGTCCGCTGATTGGGCTGGTTGCGTTTGTCGTTATTTCCCACCTAACGTACAAAGGGGCAACAGCTACAGCAGATGTGCCTGAACGCCAGCTTCAGCAACTTAGCTAGGCGTCTGTATAATAGTTAATTCAGCCACTATGTCTGAGTCAATTTTGTTAGGGATGCTGCTTTGGTGCAACGCTTGGCAGCATCTCTGGGCTATCATCGCGGTGGCTACCAGCGTTGAGAGCCTTCAATGGCTGCCAGCCGCTGACAGAACAGCTTTCTTTCTGCCCTCAGCCTTCTGTCTTTGGCTGTATTAGCTGGGTCTTTCTAGACAAACTTTTTCGCCAATTTTGGCGTATTCAACCGGGCCACCCATGCGGGTGATAGGCTGCATCTTCACAGTATCGACTAAGCCCAAGTCATCTCGATACAGATCTGGTCGAATATGAAATCGCAGCACCTCTCCGAGAACCATGACGTTTGTTGCCCCTTCTACGGGTACCAACTGAGTAACTTTGCACTCCATGGCCACGGTTGCGGCGGCTACTCTGGGGGGGCGCACATCTACTGAGGCAACCGCTTTTAGCTGGGTTTGCTCAAACTCATTAACGCCGTAGGGCCATTCAGTCGCCGTTTTCACCATTGCTGCGGCTAAGGACTCATCGGCAACGTGGCAAACAAATTCAGGGATAGCTTTAACGTTGCGCAGCGTGTCTTTTTCCTGCGGCGATCGCCGTCGATAGGCAACCGAAAACATAATGGTGGGCGGAAATCCAGCAACGGCATTAAAAAAAGAATAGGGCGCTAGATTGGGAATTCCCTCAGCGCTGAGGGTGGAAACCCAGGCAATGGGGCGGGGAGCCACCACGCTGGTGAGTAAGTGGTAAGGCGCTGGCTCCTCCATTTCGGCAGGAACAAACGAAAGCATGGCAGGCTGTGCCGAAGTCATGGGCAAATCACCAGAAGCGAGATTGGCAAAATTAAGCCGCAAAGGCAGGACGGACACTGTACCCTAAAGGGCTGCGCCATCTAAAGACAGTGCCCGCCTGCTTAATTTCAGCATTGAGTGCTGAGGTCTGCGCTCTGTTATAAGGCTGATTCTGGTAGCTCTGGCGGCTCAGCATCAAACCATTTACGGTAAATTTCAGCGTAGGTACCGTTTTCAATCAGGGTGCCAAGAGCTTCGTTGACAGCCTCTACATTTTCAGAGTCGCTGGGCAGGGCGATGCCATAAAACTCTTCTGTAAGCAGTTCGCCGACCACTTCTAGTCCTTGGAGGTTGCCAGAGGCGATCGCATCTAAGGTTACAGGTGCATCGTTGATGACGGCGTCAACATTGCCGTTTGCCAGTTCTTGTAGCGCTAGCGGTGCGGAGTCGAAAGTTGTAATCGTAGCGCCCGGAATTTCGGCGGCTTTTTCAGCCCCGGTGGTGCCAATTTGCACCGCAATTCTTTTGTTTTCTAAATCTTCTAGCGAGGCGACCGCTTCGGGGGCGTCTTCACGGACGGCGATCGCCAGCCCTGCAACAAAGTAAGGTCGCGAGAAATCAACCGTTTCTTCGCGTTCCTGGGTGATGGTAATTGCGCTAATGGCAGCATCTACCGTGCCTGCCTGCAAAGCGGGGATAATGCCGTCAAAGGGCAAACTTTCAAACTCCACCGTCAGTCCGGCTTCTTCGCCAATGGCTGTCATCAGGTCAATGTCAAAGCCTTCTAGATCCCCTGAGGCGGACTGAGATTCAAAGGGCGGAAAAGCGGGTTCTGTGGCTACGCGCAGGGTGCCGCCAGCACTGTCACTGGTAGCGTCCCCCGCCTCACTGGTAGTTGGTTCACTCCCGCCACCACAGGCTGCTAAGACCAGAGATGCACTCAGCCCTAGCGCAAATCCTTTGACAAAGCGAGATCGGCTGATATTCAACATGGATTTTGTCTAAGTCTCCTCACCGTTAAGTTTTGGTTAAGTAAGCATTCTAAACGCGATCGCCCTTAATGTCCTATCGCGTTCTTGCGATCGGATGCAGCCAGCTAGCATACAGAAGCCATGATTTAAGCCAATTTCCAGACGATAAGTATCACAGTCGTTAACGCAAATACGGTATGAGGGTAATCAGGGTGCTATGCTAGCTGCCAGCTTATTGCGAGTGCCTATTTTTTCGAGGATGCTGACGCTATGCCCAATGATATGCCAGCCATTTTGTTCCGCAATTTAGAAAAATATTATGGATCGCTACACGTACTGAGGGGTATTAGCGGGCAAATTCACAAGGGCGAAGTGGTGGCGATTATTGGGTCTTCGGGCTGTGGCAAAAGTACGCTGTTGCGCTGCTTTAATCGGCTAGAGCAAATCAACGGTGGCCAGCTAGTTGTCAACGGTATTGATCTATCTAAGTCTGACCTCAGCCGCAAATACCTGCTAGAGCTACGAGCCAAGGTGGGCATGGTATTTCAGCAGTTCAATTTGTTTCCTCACATGAGCGTGATTGACAATCTTTCGTTAGCGCCGCGCAAGGTGTTAGGCAAGTCTAAGAGGGAAAGTCGAGAAACTGCTGAATTTTACTTAGACAAAGTGGGTCTGTCAGAAAAAGCCAGAGTCTTTCCTGACCAGCTCTCAGGCGGGCAAAAACAGCGGGTGGCGATCGCCCGTTCGCTCTGTATGCAACCTGAAATTATGCTGTTTGACGAGCCAACGAGCGCCCTCGATCCAGAACTGGTGGGCGAAGTTTTGCTGGTGATGAAGCAACTGGCCGAAGAAGGCATGACAATGGTTGTCGTTACCCACGAAATGCACTTTGCCAAAGGCGTTGCTAACCGGGTCTTTTTTCTCAACAAAGGCCAGGTTGAAGAAGAAGGCAATGCTCGCGAAGTGTTGAGCAATCCTAAAAGCGATCGCCTGCAAGCCTTTCTCAGCCGCATGAGTATGGCCGAAGTGGGTTAGGCTGGCTTAGCTAGGGGTTGATTCGGGTTCTAGCGGTGGCTGGCTGGCTGCTTTTTGACCCGCCCCGTTGTTGTCTGGGCTGGGTGGAGTGGCTTCACCCGGTGGTGGCGGCGGTGGCGGATTGGCAATGGGTTGGGGCATGGGCACTTCTTCCACCGCAGGCAATCGCTCAATGGTGAGTTCTTGGCTAATACCGCCAGAGAGCCGTTTTAGCAGCTTTGGCTTGGGATCATGGAGTAAATAAATAATGCGATCGCCTGCTTGCCAGTCATCATTGGCTGCTACGAGCTGTAGCTTTTCATCTCGAATAATCAGCAAAGGCACCAGTTCGCCACTGCGCACCAGTGCTTTTAAGTGTGCCTGCTGAAACAAAAAGCCGTCCTGCCGCAAGCAGGTTTCGCCCAGCTTCACCGCCCCATCTTTAAGATAAGTATTCCAGGCTTTAATCGGCAGCTCTGTCACCAGCGCATGTTTTACCTTCGCGGTGGCACCATTGTCTTCTTGCGCTTTGTTCGTGCTGGGAAATACCGCCATCACCCGTGGTGGTTGAAACTCCTCCATCGCCCGCAGCGCTACAACCGCATTGACCTCCCCGTTATTGGTCATTGCCACAAATGTTCCGGCAGAGTCTAAGCCAGCTTCCTCCAGCACATCTGCATCTAAGGCGCTGCTGCTAAAAACGGTAAAGCTGGCCTGCCGCGCCTGTTCACAGGCATCGGCATCAGTATCGATTAAAACAACCGATTCGCCATAGTCGCGAAATAGCCGAGCCACTAGCAAACTCAGTGGATTGCAGCCAACAATGACCGCTCCCTGCGCCTGGGTTGAGGTAATGCGCAGGAGCCGCGCAAACCAACCTGCCGTAATCCCCTGTACCAGTACCGTCATCAAAATTGTCAAGAAAACCAGCGCTTTAATGGCATCTCCCCCGTTGATGCCCCGCTCCGTTAAAAGAATGGCAAACAACGAAGCCACAGAGGCCGAAACAATACCGCGCGGTGCGACCCAGCTCAAAAAAATCTTTTGGCGCAAATTCAGGTCACTATTCCAGGTACACAGCACAATGTTGACCGGGCGCACGACCACCATCAGCGTCACCACTGTAAAAACCGCTCCTTGGCCGAGGGCAAAAACGCTGGCAATAGAAAGATCGGCGGCTAGCAAAACAAACAAAACCGATACCGCTAGAATCGTTAGCTGCCCCTTAAATCGCCGCAGGAGGCGTTCGTCGGGTACCGAGAGGGCGCGAACGACAATTCCAGCAACCACGGTAGCCATCAAGCCAGATTCATCGCGAATAGATTGGGCTAAGCCAAACAATCCCCACAGACCCGCCAAAACCACCAGGTTACGCAGTTCTTCCGTTAAAAAATTGGCTCGTTTTAGGAAAATACCCAGTAGCGAACCGCCTAAAGCGCCAATCAGTGCGCCAATTCCTAGTCTCGCCAGCAGACCGCTCACCACGGCCAGCGGGTCGGCATCGCCGTTAAGAATAATATCTAAAACGACAACGGCCAAAATAGCGCCGACTGGATCAATGAGAACCCCTTCACCTTCTAGGAGGGTGGCTACTTTGCGATCGACCTGTACCTGCCTGAGCAAAGGGTTGATGACCGTTGGCCCGGTGACAACCACCAAAGAGGCATAGAGAAACGCAATTGGCCAAGGGAACTCACTCAACCAGTGAGCCGCCATCCCACCGCCAATGAGCGTAATGAAAATACCGAAAGTAACCAGATTTCGCAAGCTGCCGGAAACCCGCCCCAAATCTTTCAGTTCGAGGCTAAGGCCACCTTCAAACAGCACCAAAGCCACACTAAGGGCAACAATCACCTCTAAGCCGACGCCTAGCAGTTCAGGGTGGATGACGCCAAAGCCGTCACGCCCTAACAAGATGCCAAAGGCCAGCAGAAAAATAATGCTCGGCACTTTAAGCCGCTCTGCAATCACCTGAGCACTAATGCCCGCTAGAACGGTTAATACAATCTGGAGCGTAATCTCAAAAGGAGTATCCATAGACGTCTCAGCAGGTGACAGCTACGGTTTCTACTCGGAACCCGCTCGGCAAAGCTCGATTCGCGCACCCAAACCTCGAAGCCAGTTGTTTAAGGGTCGGATCACTCTTGCAAGATGACAAAATGCTTCACTCCCCAGGGTAACGCGTCTAGTTCAGATGACAACGGTGTACCCTGAGCAAGCCACTCTACAGGACAGTCTTGCTAGTATACCACCGCAAATTGACCTCCTTGGCTAGCCGATGGCTGAAACAGCGATGGTGGCTAGATAAGGCCGCAATTGTAGCTAGAGTTAAAAATAGAAGGCTTGGGGGCAGAGGGCAGAAGGAAAACTTGTCTGTCAACGGCTCAATGCTTGGGGCTACTGCTACACATGCCAGGTTTTGTGTGTTGGCCAATGGTTGATCGGTGGTTGATCGGTGGTTGGCTATTGTCGCTACCTGGATTTTCTAGATTCACTAGCGGGCTGCTCAAGGGTAAGCGATTTTGCTAGTTTTCTTTGAGAAGCAAATAGTAGAGTTGTCCTGAGGTGTTGATGAGTCCGGCGCGATCGCCCGCTGCTGCACCACTACCCATAAACAAATCAACCCGCCCTGGCCCTCGAATAGCGCCGCCAGTGTCTTGATCGAGTACATAGCGACTGACCGTTTCTGCGACCCAGGTGCCATCGGGCTGCGATACCGGCAGGGCTACGTTGATTAAGGCTAAAGCTCCAGGTGGCATGAGTGTTTTGTCTGTGGCAATCGAGCGGCCAGCCGTTACCGGAACTGAAAGGGTGCCAATAGGAGGCGAACCATAGGTTTCTCGAAAAAAGACAAAGCGCTGATTGCGCGGTAGGTACACATCTAAATCAGCCGGAAACTGACGAAAATAGTCGATTAAAACGGGTAGTGTCAGGTCTGCTTCAGCGATTTTGCCAGCGTCGATCAAGCTGCGGCCTATGCTGGTGTAGTTGTATTCTGTTCGTCCGGCATAGCCAACGCTCATTTGGGTGCCGTCCGTTAGCTCTAGCCGCGCTGAACCTTGCACCTGAATTAAAAAAGCCTGTAGGCGATCGCGTAGCCACACCAGTTCTAAGCCTCTCAGTCGCCCTTGGTTGCTTTGTAACGCGTCGTTGCCTTCTAGCTCAGTCCGGGTAGGATGCGGCAGCGGCCAGCTTTCTAAATCCGGTGGCCGTCGATAAAGCGGATAGCGATATTCATCAGTGCGGACGCGGCTAGCCGGGTAGGACGGTTCAAAGTAACCTGTAAAGTCCACCGTTCCAGCGCCATCGTGCCCCACAGCTTGATACAGCGTAAATTCGCGTTCGACAGCCGCTTTCAATGCCGCAGGGGTAGGGCTAGTGCGAACTAACTGACGGAAACGTCTAAGACTGCGCTGAACGCGATCGCGGCTGATAGGAGCCACCGGATATTGGGCATATGCTGCCGCCGCCTGAGGCGTAGCCAAATAGTGCAGGCTATGATCAATCGCTGCTAAAAGCGATCGCCAATCTGCCGCCGTCTGTTCGCTGCCCCAAAGCTCAGCATCGTACCCTAGCGGCGCAACTGCTATAGCTTGAGCGGCTGCAAAAGTGATGGGGCGGAGCGGCAGAGTCGCTAGGCTAGGACTTACTGACAAGCCAATCACTAGCCCAGCGCTAATTAAAAACCAAGCAAGGGATTTTAGATACTGCAATGCCTGAATCTCTAGACTTTGTCCTAATATCGCTCGACGCTAGAGCTAAAGACAGGTTCCACGCGAATGCCGATAATCTTAGAGGGTCGAACCACCATATACTCCCCCGGATTGATTTTGGGCACAGGCACACTGATAAAGTCATCGGAGTGCGCTTTGGGCATTAGCTCGCCACTGTACCACTTCTGAAATTCTTGAACGGTTGAAAAGCGCACTTCCTCCCGGTGTCCGCCTTCCATAAGCATATGAATAATGTATTCGCTAGGTGTTCTTGGCATATTCAGTTGCTGGGTTGAATTTCACAGTCCTCATTATGGGCTGGCATGACTCAAAAATTTCACCTAATCGTCTAGTTAGCCGTTTAAATTCTGCCGCTGCTGGAACTGATCGGCTGGACTAAGCCACGTCCTCTGGTAAAACAACGGTAGAAAATCTTTAGATTTCGGAGCATGCTGTCAGAGCTAGATAAGGTTTCTGATGGAAAGCTATGCGCCAAAAAGCTATGTTGCGTCAATCGGTTCGGTTCATTACGCCTCTATTTCTCGCCGTTGTTCTGCTCCTGTCTGCTTGTAGTGCTCCTAAAACGGAGTCTCGCTGGGAACAGGCTCAGTCTACTCAGCCAGCCGAAACTGTTTCGACGGATGCCGTTTTATCCGGTAGTCAGTTCAACTCGTTTTTTCCGCCTGAGGAAAACGGCTACGAACGTGTCTATACCCAAGAAAAATCTGGATTTGCTGAGGCCAAGCTGAAGCAAAACGGAACTGAGTTGGCTATGCTGGCTGTTTCAGACACGGCTAACAATCCGTCAGCAGTGGCTAAGTATGAAAGCAGCGATCGCACAATTGCCGGATATCCGGCTGTGCTCTTAGGTGATACGGCAACCAGTATTTTGGTTGGCGATCGCATTCAGGTGAAAGTCCTCTCTAGAGACAGTTCATTTACGGCTGACGATCGAGAAGTCTGGCTACAAAAGTTTGACTTGGCCGGATTAGAGCAATTAGTTAAATAATTCAGGTAAGGAAAATCCCATGAGCAAGCCTATCTATGAACTGGTTGATGAACTACCAGAACGTAATCTGACCGTTTATGCCCTGCGATCGCTCGATTTTGCTTTACCTGGAGAATGGGACAACGTTATCGGCTTCGAAAACACCATTCGTAAGGTTACGGGTGAAACGAACGAAGCCCTCATCCAGCAAATTGGCGAACGGGCTATCCAGCTTTTTAACGATAAGTCCCAGGGTTATCAGCGGGCGCTGTGGCTTTATCAAACGATTGACAAAACTGGGGGAGCTTTAGGCACCGCTGCCTTAGCAAACAAAGTCGGCGAAAATGTTTCTTTTTTAGGGTTTCTCAACAAGTTGACACCCAAGGCCGAAAAAGCTCAAACGATTGACCTCAGCCTTAAACTGGTAACCGAAGTGGTAGCCTTTTGCCAGATTAATGGCATTCCAGGCGATAGTCTTGGGGATTTTGTGAGAGCTTTAGGCGACTATGGCGGCGAAGCGCTGATGCGGATGGCTGCTTTGGTTTCGTTTGATGGTCTAGTTCCCCTTGGCCCTAACTTTATTCAGCAAGCAGGGCTGGTGCTGAATCGACTTGGCCCTAAGGATTTAGAAGAAAACGGTGCTTTTAAGCGAATTCAAGACCTGATTCCTGGTAGCAATACGGCGCAGCAGCTTGGCTTTATTGAAGCTAGCTTTAACTCAACTAAAGACTGGATGGGGAGCTTTGTCAGTCGCAAAGGACTCACCCCAGAGAAAATTACCCGTAATTTTCAAAAAGTTGTAGATATCGCCGATGACAAACTAGACTACTTTGGCGCTTTTTTAGACATGAGCACCAACTATTACGAACACACGGGAATCCAAACCCTAGCCCGTCGTTTGGTTGAGCGAGCCGTAGCCGAGATTTAGCTCGACCTCCAAGCCGCCTAACCCCCAAAATGACTGCTGAAGCGTTGCCTATCCACGGTATAAAGCCGCTGCCACTTTGAGCCAGCGGCGATCGCCAAAGGCAGCGAGCAGATTTAACGGAACGTGAGTTCGGGATCAAAAGCAGCGATCGCGCTCAAGTTTTTGTACTGCTGCAGCACCGTCTAGACAGCAACAAACGCTCAAGCTAGCTTTTGTCTTCTTAACCAAAGCACAAAGTTTTCATAAACTCCTAGCGACTTGTCCTTAATCTTTACGCCGTAGCCTAAATTTTGGCTTGGATTTTACGTAAAAAAACTTAAGCGCTGCGGAGTGTTTGTATGCTGAATCGTCGTGTTTTCCTGGGTGCAGCGGCTGTAGCTGCCACGTTAGGGCTTTTAACTGCTAACACATCTGCCCAAAATAGAACAGAAGTTTTAATCGATGGTTCCAGCACTGTCGGCCCCATCAGTGAGGCTATGGCAGAAGAGTTTATCGCTGAGAACCCCAACATCAGTGTGGTTGTTGGCATTTCTGGAACAGGTGGCGGTTTCAAGAAGTTTTGCGCAGGTGAGACTGTAATTTCCAACGCTTCTCGCCCCATCAAAGACTCAGAAAAAGAACTGTGCGCCGCTAACGGCATCGAGTATGTCGAGATCCCTATTGCCTACGACGCGCTGACGGTAGTTGTACCCAATAGCAATACCTGGGCTTCGTCTTTAACCGTAGACGAACTGAAGCGCATGTGGGAAGCTTCGGCTGAAGGTACGATCACCAACTGGAACCAAATTCGTCCCAACTTCCCCAACCAGCCCCTAGTTCTTTTTGGGCCAGGTACCGATTCTGGTACGTTTGATTACTTTGGTGAAGTCATCCTCGATGGCGACAGCCGCGCTGACTACACTGCTAGCGAAGATGACAACGTCATTGTTCTAGGAGTTGCTGGCACGCCTGGTGGCCTAGGCTACTTTGGTTTGGCTTATTACGAAGAAAACAGAGACCAACTCCAAGCGGTCGCCGTTGACAATGGCAGTGGCCCAGTATCTCCTAGCCCAGAGACGGTTAATGATGGTACCTATCAGCCGTTGTCTCGGCCTATCTTTATGTACGTCCGCAAAGACGCCCTAGAGATGCCTGAAGTCAGCCAGTTTGTTGATTTCTATCTCAGTGAGAGCAATCGTGGCCTGATCTCAGAAGTCGGCTATGTACCGCTGCCTGAAGAAGCCTATATGCTAGGTCAGCAGCTTGTAGATGCTGGCATTACCGGTTCTGTCTTCAGCAACGCTCCGGCTGAGAGCAGCGTGTTGGCTCTGCTCAACTCGGCTGTTAACGGCAACTAAAAGACCAAAACTACCCAACCTGTAGCCAGTCGAGTCCTAGGACGGCCCCATAGGTTGTCCTAGGGCTTTAGGCTAACTAGCTGATATTGGTTAGATGCCGCTAAATGGCACTTTTCTCAAACTCGAAGTTTAGTCAATTGACCCTGTGGCGGTGGTTTTACCATCCGCTAGTATTGACGTCGGTAGCGCTGCATAGCTTGCTGCTGGTAGCGCCCTTGCCCTCAGCCCTTGATCCCGAAAAGACCCCTGCCGAAGCAGAACCCCTGCCTGAACCCGAAGAAGAAATTATTCCGGTAGATATTCTTAACCTGGCACCTCCCACGGCTGCGCCCCCCGCTGCTAAGCCCCCTGTTCAGCACCCTCAGCCATCTGCGAGGCCACCTGTTCCCCCTTCTGCCGAAAAGCTAGCCCAGCTACAGGAAACGTTGCCGCCAGAAGAATTAGAGAACCTACAGGCTGAAACCGAGCAGTCTGATAGCTCAGGCACCGATCAGAGTGAAGATGTAGAAGCTGATACATCGACCTTCGATGGGGTAGGGCAAGGACGCTTTGTCGGCAGCCTTGAAGCGGTTGACTACGGTAACTTTGATCAAACCGCCAATTGGAGTAACTTGTACTCAGCTTTAATCGATCGCTATTTGCCGCCAGAAGAGCGCAGCCTTTTTTTTAATGGCGATCGCCAGCCTGTTGCTGACGTTAGTATTTTTAAGTACATCACCCGCAATGTTGAGCTAGTGGCCAGTGAAGACTTAGCTCCCACGGCTGAAGCCGCTGGATTAACGTTTGATGTCACTCAGTACGAGCTTTACGGCAACCAGCGGCTTTATACCTTAATCAATGCTGAAGGAACCCCTGCGGCCTATGTTTCTTTGGTTGATCTCAGAGGTGGAACGGCGGTTCTAGTTTGGCAAAGCGATCCTCGTCAGATTTGATCGATCTGGCATCAACGGGTTTTAGCCAGCGGGGCTGCTGGGGCTGCTGGCGGATAAATCGCTGAGTATTGAGACAACCCTAACCAAGCGACTTAAGTACCCAAGAAAATACAATGCTGCCCCCCGATAAGCCTAATCCTTGGACGCGATCGCTCATTGGCTGGATGCCTTTGGGCTTTTTGGTAGCCCTGGGGCTACATGCTTTTGTGTTATTTGTGCCGCTGTCTTCTTCGCAAGAAATCCCCCGCCCAGAAGCGACGGCTGAAGAAACGGTTACCATTTCTCGCTTACCCCCGCCAACCGCCCCAACCGAAGCCGCTACCGCCTCAGAAGCTAAACCTGCTGAGCAATTTGCCCGCCCGTCTGCGGCTCAAAGCGGAACTCAGCGATCAGCCCAGCCATCTGCCAGGGTAACCAGGCCGAACAGTTCGCCACGTCCCGCTGCCTCTAGACGTCGGCAATCTACCCAAACTGCGACAGAATCTGAGTCTCAGCGCTCGGTTGAAGCCGAAATTTCAGCTTTGCCAGCCGACGCTGATGCCAGAACCACCCCTGCCGCTGACGGTAGGACGCGATCGCTGACGCCCTCTGCATCGGAGACAACCGATAATGCTCAACCACTAGCAGGGTTGCTGGCTTATGCAAAAACGCTAGCAGCCCAACCCATGATTGCTTCCGAAGCCCTGATTAGCTACATTGATTACCTTAGCCGTGCCTATACCTACAACCCGCGCAATACCACTCCGGCAGAAGCAACCGCAAACTTAGCGGCGTGGACGGCTCAATTAAGCGCAACTGCGGCCACGGCTGATTTAGCGCCGCCGATTTCTTCCCAGGTAACGCTTGCCTATCCGCTCAAAGTTTGCCTGCACGAAGCACCGCAATCTGCCAAAGTGGGGGCTTTAGTCGCTGCTAACGGCAACCTGATCGATCTCCCCGTGTTGCTGAAAAGTACCGGGTACGAAGGTCTTAACGAAAAGGCGATCGCAGCTATTCAAGCCCAGTCATTTGAGCAAACAGAGCGATCGCAAACCTACGTTTATGACGTAACAATTGACTATGATGCTGCTCGCTGCTTTCAGCCTGCTAAGGCCGATGATAGGGCTGATTCTACAGCCGCTAGAGCATTACTCAACTAACATGCGATCGCTCAAAATTTCATATCCTGACTCAGTCACCAAAACCGTATGCTCAAACTGAGCCGATAGCGATCGATCGACGGTTACAACTGTCCAGCGATCGCTTAAGGTCTTAGTGTGTTTAGAACCCGCGTTTAAGATCGGTTCAATCGCCAGCGTCATCCCCGCTTGTAGCTTAACGTTAGGTAGCTGGCGAGTACGAAAGTTAAAAACAGAAGGGGGTTCGTGTAAGTTGCGTCCCACGCCATGGCCAGTAAATTCTTCCACCACGCTAAAACCGCTAGCCTGCACAGAATCCTCAATCGCCCCAGCAATGTCTAGCAGCGAGTTGCCCGGTTTAACCTGAGCAATGCCCGCATAAAGAGCCGCTTCCGCTGCTTGTACTAACTTTTGCGCAGTTGGCTGAAGCTGGCCTATACCAATAGTGATGCAAGAATCTCCATGAAAGCCCTCATAGTAAGCTCCCGTATCCACCTTTAGCACATCTCCCGCTCGGATCACTTTGCGTCGCCGGGGAATGCCGTGGACAACTTCATCGTTAATACAAGCACAAATCGATCCCGGAAAACCGTGATAGCCCTTGAAGCTAGGCGTTGCGCCCAAAGCTCGGATCCGCTGCTCGGCATAGGCATCTAGGTCTGCCGTCGTCATTCCGGGCTTTACCCGCTCAGAAATTTCCTTCAGCACAGTTGCGACAATTCGAGCCGCCTGACGCATGGTGGCAATTTCAGCTTCGTTTTTAAGCTCTACGCCCCGAACCCGCTTTTTAGGCCGATCAATTACAGGCAAACGCGGAGAAGCTTTAGAAATCAAATTGGTCAGGATGTTCATACAAAACTGAGTCAATAATGGCTTGAGATAGCTACAGAATGGTGGTTCTTAAGTAGACTCGACCGTAATTTGCCCCACCATACCCGCTTCAGCATGGCCAGCAATGGAACAATACAGCTCATAAGTCCCTGGCTTCATCGGCACAAAAAACCATTCTGCCTCAGCACCTGGCTTCAGTTCTAGTTCATGCACGGCCCCTTTTACCTCAACCCCCGCCGCCTCCACTTTTTGCGTCCAAAGATTGTCAGCAAAGTCTTTGGACGTGAAGTAATGTTTTTGGCCGCTGGGGTTGTCGAGCACTAGCCGATAGCGTTGACCCACCGCAAATTCTAAGGAGTTTGGCTCGAATTTTAGCTCGTTAGCTGAGTTGCCAAGGTGGATCTGTACTTCAATCGGGGCTTGGCTAACTGCGGCCACAGCGCCTGCTGCTTCTGTCCACCCCAGAATTAGGCCAATACCCGTGGCTAGCACAATCAGCAGAACCAGGCTAATGCAAAAAGTACGAAGCGATTGTTGGAGGTATTGCATGGTTTTTGAAATTGGACTTGGGCACTTGGACTTAAAAACTAAGCCAAATCAAGCAGCCTTAACTTCAATGGTAAGGCAATCTGCCAACAACGCTCTAGCGCTAGGTGCGTTGATTGCAGCCACCTCAGCAGCGTAGCAACGGTTTCAACTTACAGGGTTAAAAAATGAGGCGAAAAATCCTAGAAGGGGCTAGTCTTTTTGTGAACTTTGACGTACTATAAAAGACCGTGTGCTTTTTAAGGCTCTATGAACGCTGAAGCAGTTATTCGCTCAATCGAAGCGAAACACTTAAAAGACGATCTCCCTGAGATCTATGTCGGCGACACTGTTCGCGTCGGCGTCCGTATTCAAGAGGGCGGCAAAGAGCGGATCCAGCCTTACGAAGGCACTGTGATTGCTATGCGCAATGGTGGCATCAACGAATCGATTACGGTTCGTCGGGTCTTCCAAGGGGTTGGTGTCGAGCGGGTTTTCTTGCTCCATGCTCCGCGAGTGGCAAACATTAAAGTGCTGCGTCGAGGCAAGGCTCGTCGCGCTAAGCTTTACTATCTACGCGATCGCGTCGGTAAAGCAACTCGACTGAAGCAGCGGTTTGACCGCCCTGTCTAACGAAATAAAGTTTCGCAGTCGTTGCCTCCTAGGGTCGCCTTAAGGTCTACTATTAACTTAGTAACGTTAAGTATTGGCCTTTGGGCTACATGCGTCCTTAGTTCAGTTGGTAGAACGCAGGTCTCCAAAACCTGATGTCCGGGGTTCGAGTCCTCGAGGGCGCGCTGGATCACTGCTATCAACGGCTACCCGAAGCACAGGGGTATTTGGTCAAAATACTCAAGTGGCTAAACTTCGGGTAGAATTGTTGTTTGGGTGGTTCAGGGTAAAGGTTGGCTGCTTTGTGAAAGCAGGCTAGCGGATGAGGTGAAAAGCATCCTCGTGCTTTGTGTGCCAAAAGCAGGTTGCTCGCGGGTCAGCTTGACGGAGGATTACTAGGTTAACTGTGGCTAAAAAAGACACTACGTCCAGTAACACAGAGACGAAAAAAGAGGCGGCGGAAGTGAAAACCTCCGATAGCAGCTTTGGCGTCGCAGATTTCTTGAAGGGAACTCAAGAAGAACTTGGCAAGGTTGTTTGGCCAAGCCGCCAACAACTAATTAGCGAGTCGGCGGCTGTCATTCTTATGGTTAGCCTTTCAGCAACGCTTATTTATCTTATTGATAAACTCTTCAGTTTTGCTTCTAGACAGGTATTTTAAATGGCTTTCACATCGGATGATTTCAATTATGAAGAACCGATGGAGGCAGAGTTCGATTCCTCAGACGAGGGCGTTTCTGCGGTCAAGGGTCGGTGGTACGCCGTCCAAGTGGCTTCTGGCTGTGAAAAGCGAGTCAAGCTCAATTTGGAACAGCGGATCAAGACTCTAGACGTTGCCAACCGAGTTTTTCAAATTGAGATTCCCCAAACGCCTGCTGTCAAGCTTCGCAAAGATGGTAGCCGCCAAAATATTGATGAAAAAGTCTTCCCAGGCTATGTTTTGGTCAAAATGGTGATGGATGATGAAGCGTGGTCAGTGGTTAAAAACACGCCCCACGTTATCAACTTTGTCGGCGCTGAGCAACGGCGACACTACGGTCGCGGTCGCGGCCACGTTAAGCCGATGCCCCTTAGCCCCTCTGAAGTTGAGCGCATCTTCAAACAAACCCAAGAGCAAAAAGCTGTCGTCAAGGTAGACATGGCTCCGGGAGACAAAATTGTGGTTCTCTCAGGGCCTTTTAAAGACTTTGAAGGTGAAGTCATTGAGGTCAGCCCAGAACGCAGCAAACTTAAGGCGCTGTTGTCCATTTTTGGTCGAGATACGCCTGTGGAGCTGGAATTCAATCAAGTGCAAAAAGAGAGTTAATCGATGGCGAAGAAGGTTGTTGCAATTATTAAGCTAGCCATTCCGGCAGGTAAGGCAAACCCAGCTCCCCCCATTGGCCCCGCCTTGGGTCAACACGGGGTGAATATTATGGCGTTTTGCAAAGAGTATAATGCCCGAACCTCTGATCAGGTTGGCTTAGTGGTTCCGGTTGAAATTTCTGTTTTTGAAGATAGAAGTTTTACCTTTATCCTCAAAACGCCGCCTGCTTCGGTTTTGATTAAAAAGGCCGCAGGTCTAGAAAAAGGATCGGGTGAACCCAACCGGGTCAAAGTTGGCTCAATCACACGTGCCCAACTCCAAGAAATCGCTCAAACTAAAATGCCTGACCTCAATGCCAATGACATTGAAGCGGCTATGAAAATTGTTGAAGGAACTGCCCGCAACATGGGCATTACCGTTAGCAATTAGGTAAAACCAAGAATTTTAGTAATTCGGGGGAGAGGTTTAGCTTCGTTAGCACCCCAAGGAGTTAATTATGACTAGAAAAGTTTCACGTCGAATGCAGGAGCTGCGAACTAAGGTTGAAGATCGTTTATACGAGCCTTTAGAAGCGCTTCAGCTCCTCAGAGAAACGGCAACTGCTAAGTTTCCAGAATCGGCTGAGGCTCATATCCGCTTAGGAATTGACCCTAAATATACTGACCAGCAGTTAAGAACAACCGTTGCTTTACCCAAAGGAACAGGCCAAGAAGTACGGGTGGCGGTTGTAGCTAGAGGCGAAAAGGTATCAGAAGCCTCTGATGCTGGCGCAGACATTTCGGGTTCTGAGGAACTGATTGACGAAATTCAAAAAGGCATGATGGATTTTGACATCTTGATTGCTACCCCTGACATGATGCCCAAAGTGGCCAAGCTGGGTCGCTTGTTGGGGCCGCGAGGTCTTATGCCTTCTCCTAAGGGGGGTACCGTCACGTTTGATTTGGCACAGGCCATTGAAGAATTTAAGGCAGGTAAACTCGAATTTCGAGCTGACAGAACGGGGATTGTTCATGTTATGTTTGGCAAAGCCCGCTTTTCAGCCGAAGATTTGTTGATTAACCTAAAAGCTTTGCAAGAGACGATTGACCGTAATCGACCGTCTGGTGCTAAGGGTCGTTATTGGCGCAGCGTGTTTGTAGCGGCGACAATGGGGCCAGCAATTCCGGTTGATACAGCAGCGCTGCGGGATTTCAAGCTAGCTGATATCGCTTAATAAAGTTTGGTTATACATCAAAGCCCTAGTTTTTGAGAGGACGCCATTGGAAGAGTTCCTTAACTGAATAGCCAGCCGAAGACAGCAGGGGCGTCATTAGCAATTTGAATTGCTTAATAGCCTGCCGAGGTATGGCATCTCCAAGAAGCTGAAGTTTGCTTTAGGTAAGCTTTGGTTTAGGGGATTGCTAAGCCTCGGTTGAAAGACTGGGGCTTTGATGTACTGGTAGTTAGGGAAATGAGCTTCGTTGTTATCCCCGAATAGAGGAGGTGAAACCCAGTATGGGGAGAACGTTAGAAGGCAAAAAAGAAATCGTCGCTGAGCTACAGAACCTCTTAAGTGAGGCTCAACTGGCGTTAGTGATTGATTACAAAGGTCTGAGCGTAGCCGAAATTACCGACCTGCGCAATCGCCTGCGGGAAAAAGGGGCTGTTTGTAAGGTGACTAAAAATACCCTGATGCGGATTGCCGTAGATGGGAACAAGACCTGGCAGCCTATGCAGCAGTTTCTTAAGGAATCTTCTGCCTTTTTGCTGGTTCAAGACGATTTAGGCGGTGCTATTAAAGCCTATCAAGGCTTTCAAAAAGACACCAAAAAAACCATCCTGCGGGGTGGGGTGATGGAAGGTCGGGCACTCAGTGAAGACGATATTAAGGCCATCACTGATCTGCCTTCCAAGGAAGAGTTGATTGCTCGGATTGCGGGAGCTATCCAGGCCAACACAACCAAGCTAGCGGTGGGCGTCAAGGCGGTACCGACCAAGCTGGCTGTTGGTATCAAGGAAGTTCCGGCTTCTCTGACACGGGCTATCAAAGCAGTCGCGGACAAAGATCAAGCCGATGCTG
The DNA here is from genome assembly GCF_052168255.1 of Almyronema sp. NCBI lineage: Bacteria > Bacillati > Cyanobacteriota > Cyanophyceae > Nodosilineales > Nodosilineaceae > Almyronema > Almyronema sp. Next base: position 143,667 of record NZ_JBQLZL010000036.1, read on the forward strand.
CTTAACGCTTGTGCCCAATTTGTTGTTTGTTATCTATAAAGTTTGACTGACTATTAGGGAGTCCCACTCATGTCTGAAAAAACTGATCAAATTCTCGAGCAGCTTAAGACTTTATCTTTGCTAGAAGCTTCTGAGCTGGTTAAGCAAATTGAAGAAGCCTTTGGTGTTGATGCCTCCGCTTCGGCGGGTGGCGGCATGATGATGATGCCGGGGATGATGCCGGGTGCTGCAGGGGGCGCTGCCGCTGCTGAACCTGAAGAAGAGAAGACCGAGTTTGATGTAGTGCTTGAAGAAGTACCTGCTGATAAGAAGATTGCTATTCTTAAGGTCGTTCGCTCTCTAACGGGTTTAGGGCTGAAGGAAGCTAAAGAAATGGTTGAATCTGCGCCAAAGGCTGTTCAAGAAGCAGTCGCGAAAGAAAAGGCCGAAGATGCCAAGAAGCAACTGGAAGAGGCCGGCGCTAAGGTTAGCGTTAAGTAGATTTAGATAGTGTCGTTGGTCTGCCGTTAGCGGTTGGCCGCGACAGGCTATTTGATCTGAATCCGGCATCCGGTATGCGTTAGTCAAAACCATCACTGACGTTATCGTGACGGCTACTGCAAAAATCCCTACCTAATCAAACAGGTAGGGATTTTTTAGTTATATAGCTATAACCTCAAGCATTAAAGCCTTTCAACTGGCGAAAGCCGCTGCCCTTAACCTTCTGTTTTTAGCGTGCGGGGTAAATTAGCACCGATGACTGAGGGAATGCGGGCGCTCTAGGCCATGTGCTTCCATTAAGGGGGCGTTTGCCATGATTTCACTGGCTGCGCCATCGGCAATAATACGTCCTTGATCGAGCAAAATGACGCGATCGCAGACTTCTAGCACAAGTTCTAAATCGTGCGAGGAAACCAGAATAGTTTGAGAAGCCGCTTGCAAAAAGCGAATTAAACGCCGCCGCGATCGCATATCTAAGTTAGCGCTGGGTTCGTCATAAATGACCAACTGAGGCCGCATAGCTAGAACACTGGCGATCGCCACCATACGCCGTTCTCCCCCGGATAGATGGTGGGGTGGACGGTGGCGCAAGTCAAAGACACCTGTGAGTTGCAGCGCTTCGCAAACCCGTTCCTCAATCGCCTCACAAGAAAACCCCATGTTAGTGGGGCCAAAGGCGACATCTTCTTCAACGGAGAGTGAAAAGAGCTGATCGCTAGGATTTTGAAAAACTAAACCAATCTCTGGTCTGAATCTGCCGGGTTGAACAGGCTGGCCAAACAACTGAACCTGGCCGCTTTGAGGGGCTAGCACGCCACAAATGGAGAGAAATAACGTAGTCTTACCTGCTCCATTGGGGCCAATTAGACCGACTCGCTCTCCGGTAGCGATGCTGAGATCAATTCCCTGCAGCACAGCGGGACAATCAGGATAGGCATAGGCCAGACGAGTAACCTTCAAAGCGTCCATTTCAGACTGCTCAACCGATTGATAGGGCAGTCTGCTGATGGCCTGCTGAGCTTGATTTAGCATAGGGGCGACACAACATACACTTGTTTACCAGCTTAAAAATAATTTGCTAAAACCGCCTTGAAAGCCAGGTGAATCAGAAAATTGTTCAAAGGTATTTATTAAACTTTTTGAAAAGAAATAAAAGGATGCCTCAATAGCCCGTTTAGAAAAGCTCTGCGATCAAAATGCCGACTGATAGCGTCAACGTCATAACTAGTAGCACCGTATCGGGCGGTGTTGGCTTCGGCTGGCGCGTGGTGGCTAAACGCTGGCCATACCCCCGTAGCAACATGGCTTGATAAACCTGTTCAGATTTTTCATAGCTGCGAATCAACAGACTGCCAGCTAGAGCGGCTAACGTTTTTAGGGTTCGCCAGTTTAGTCGATGGCTTTCAAAGCCCCGCAGTTGCATCGCTGTGCGCATGGCCTGAAAATAGTCACCAATTTCAAAAATATAGCGATAGGTCAGCACCGTCATGTCGGCCAGGATGGGTGGCAAACCCAGCGATCGCATCGCGCGAATAGTCTCAAAAAAGGGAGCGGTACCAAACAAAACCAAGCCCAACGTCAAAATGCAGACGAAGCGAACGGAGATGAGCACCACAGCGAGGCTGCCCTCTTGGTAGAGCGACAGTGGCCCCAGGCTAAGCCAAACGGTGCTGCCAGATAGAAAAGGCAACAGCAACACCACAACCGCCAGAAAAATGCCTGGAATCTGCAATCGCTGTCGCCAAAACTGAAAAGGCAGCCCAGCACTGCGATAGAACCCAAAGGTGCTAAGCGCCATCACCGGTAACAAAGCCAGACTGCGAACAAATGAAAAAGCGAGAATCAAGGCCATCAGTCCCACTAGCTTATATTTGGGCAGCCACCGATGGATAGGAGAATCTAAACGAGCGTAGTCATCAAGCCCAAGTTTCATCGCTGCGGTAAAAGTTCTGGTTTGACTCGATAAATAAACGACACCAGCAAGGCGGTGAAAAATCCTTCTAGCACCACCACTGGAAGGTGAGCCAGCGCTAATCCGGTAATGGCAGCCCGCTCTGTTTGAGGATTCAGTCCGGCTGGCAAAAAGGTGATCAGCAAGCTGAAAAAAATCAAAACAGCGAGGCCGAGTCCTAACGCGCCGGAAATGAAGCCCAATACCGCTAGCCCTTTGGCTTGAGTAAGCTTAAAGCGATAGCGCAGTTGAAAAACATGATGCGCTGCGATCGCAGGAATACCCATCATCAAAGCATTGACGCCTAAGGTAGACAGACCCCCATGCTGAAACATGACAGCCTGAAACAGCAAGCCAATGAGAATGGCTGGAAAAGCAAAATAGCCCAACAGCGTGCCTAGCAGACCATTAAGAATCAGATGGACGCTGGTGGGGGGAACGGGAATGTGGATCCAGGAGGCGACAAAAAAAGCGGCTGTCAGCAGAGATGCCTTGGGTACAGCCGCTTGCGGATTCTCCAGTTGATTGATCTGTAGCAGTGAATACCAGGTAGCCAAACCTGTGCCCGCATATCCAGTCAGCACAACGGACGCAGGTAAAATGCCATCAGGAATATGCATTAGCGTTTCCCCCGTGAGAAGAAAAGCGCTGTACCGACAAAGCCCCAAATCCCGGCTAGCCCCATCAGCACTAGTTGCGGCAAGCTGTACCCCGTACTGCCTTTAACAATGGCAGCCTGGAGTTCTGAATCGGCATTGAGAGGAATCGCGACAATGTCACCGTGGCCAGCTTGACGAACCTGCACTTCCCAATTGCCTGCGATCGCTGGATCGGGCGTAAAAACGAACTTGCCTGCATCATCGGTTTGCCCCGTCAGCCACGGCTCTGAGGGATTATCCGGCGCGTAAACAGCTACCTGGGCTTGTCTCATGGGTTCGCCGTTGTCATAGCTACTTTGGATGGCAACGGCTGACTGAACTTGATAGTCAATTTTAGCGCCGTGGGCGATCGCCTGAGTTTGAGCACCTAAGCAGGCGAAGGCCACGAGTGGCACTATGAGTTTGCCTTTCACACTTACCTTCTTTGCAAATTATTTAAAGCTAGCGAATCAGTTTTGCAGCGGCAACGGTTACCCCATCAAGATGGCTGCAACCCGGCTTAAGTCGTTACCTCAGTTTCTTTGCAGTGCCCTTCGCCCACGTGGGCTAACCCCATCAGAGCGTTTTTCAAAAGCTGGTAGTTTTCAGCCGAGAGCTGCTGTTCTAGCTGGGCTAGGTCGGCTTCAACTTCTGAGCCTGCGGCTAGATCTGCAATAGGATCAAATCCTAAAGCACCCGTATTAATTTCATCGTCGGCAGCGGCTTCGCCATCGCCAAAGAGATGATCAAAGTGGAAGGTCGCTTCTAGGTCAGCATTGGCTTGCGGTTGCAAAATACCCTTGCGACTTTCGCCGACAAAGTCACCACAGACGTAGCTATAGGGCTGATCAAACTTGAGCGTAAAGTCTACGGTGCGACCGTCTTTATTAGCGGTACCTACTAGCATGATCACTTGACCCGCTGCTGGCCCTGCTTGGGCTGGCACCATATCCCAGGAAAGGGCATTGTACTGTCCGGCAGGTGCTTCTACCTCACTTACTAAGATTGGCTCAGCGTTTTCGTCTCCCTCGGCTAGGTCAACTGTTTGCGTTTGGGTTAATGGGATTTCTGCGATCGCTTTAAGCGACTCATTGGCGTTGGCATCAAAAGGGGGATCACTTTGATAGGCTTTGACATCAGCCAGGTTGACGTAGACATGCTCAAAATCAATTTGCCAGCCATCCTTGGTGACAAATCCTTGGCGAACAAAATCTTCGCCATTTGCTCTTAGTGCCAACGTTCCAGGCTCATCAGCAGTCTGCGTTTGTGGCTGATCGGAGGCAGTACATCCGCCTAAAAAAGCTGTTACGACAGCCGCTCCAGACAACAAGATAGAGGCTGGTCGATTCATCTTCGTTTCTCCTCAAGTGGTAGTCTAATCCCCAACGGTCAGCGCAAAAGCGGTCAAACAAAGAGAACGCATACTCAGCTAAAAATCGATCCAGTCCTGAAAAGATAATGGATACGTTTATAAGGATGGATAGAACTGAGATCAAATTGGGTCAAGCCAAAATTTCGCGGTGGCTGCTGATTACGTTACCACTAGTCTCTCAGCGGAGAAATGCGGGGGGTGGGGATAATGAGAGGAAAACAAAATAAAGGTTGTGTTGCTGCGGGGCATCCGACAACAGCCGCAGCGGGGGCAACCATGCTAGAAGCGGGCGGGAATGCTTTTGACGCGGCGATCGCGGCTGTTTTGACTGCCTGTGTCAGCGAGTCGGTGCTGACATCCCTGGCGGGTGGCGGCTTTTTACTAGCTCATACGGCAGAGGGTCGCGATACCTTGTTTGATTTTTTTACCCAAACGCCGCGCCAAAAGCAGACCCTGCAACCGCTGAATTTTTATCCGATTGAAGCTAACTTTGGTGATGCTGTCCAGCAGTTTCATATTGGTTTGGGGGCGATCGCCACACCTGGCGTACTCAAAGGATTGGTGCAGGTACACCGTCAGTTGGGGCGGCTACCGTTGTCAGTCGTGGCTGAACCCGCGATGCACTGGGCCACAGCCGGAATTCGGGTGAATGATTTTCAGGCTTATTGCTATGACCTGCTACAGCCAATTTTGACGGCCAACCCGGCCACCCAGGCCATTTATGCGCCGCAAGGTTTTCCTTTACAGGCGGGAGAACAGTTTTATTTGGCCGATTTTGCGACGGCTTTAGCTGCGCTGGTGCAGGCACCGGAACAGTTTTATCAAGGGGCGATCGCCCAGCAGATTGTGCAAGATTGTCAGCAGCAGGGCGGTTATCTTACAGCGGCTGACTTGGCCAATTATCAGGTGATCGAGCGATCGCCGTTGAAAATTTGCTATCGGGGAGCGACGCTTTTAACTAACCCGCCGCCCAGTTCGGGGGGCACCCTGATTGCTTTTGCCCTCAAACTGCTAGAACACGTTGATTTTAGCAATTTAGAACCGGGTAGCCCTGCCCATCTGCAAACGTTAGCCACTGTTATGCGGCTAACCAATGAGGCGCGTCGTGACGGCTACGATGCCAACTTATATCAAAAGAATATTGCCGATTTTTTTCTATCGCCTAGCCATTTAACCAGCTATAGCGCTGACCTTAGCCCTATTGGCCGCAAATGGGGCAGCACCACGCACATTAGCGTGATTGACGCCGAGGGCAATGCCGCTAGCATCACCACTTCTAACGGTGAAGGCTCGTCCTATATTATTCCGGGTACGGGCATGATGATGAACAATATGCTGGGCGAAGAAGACCTTAATCCGCAAGGTTTTCACCAGTGGCAGGAAAATCAGCGGATGTCTTCAATGATGGCACCAACGTTGCTGCTATTAGAGGGACGCCCTTGTTTAGCGCTGGGTTCGGGCGGCTCTAACCGAATTCGCACGGCTATTTTGCAGGTGATTTCAAATCTAATTGATTTTGGTATGCCCATTGAGGCCGCTGTCAAAGCCCCCCGGATTCACTGGGAGCGGGGTGTTTTAAACTTAGAACCTGGCTTTGATCGTTCCAGCTTAGAAGCTGCTCCCCATTGGACTGTCGATCGCTGGATCTGGTGGCAGCAGCAAAATATGTTTTTTGGGGGTGTCCACGCCGTTATGGCTCATGCTGACGGACGCATTGAGGGGGCTGGCGATGCCCGTCGCAGTGGCGCGATCGCCGCAGTACCGTAAGGTTAGGTTTAACCGAGAGGCAGCTAGGCGTCAGCGATCGCGGCATTCCTAGCGCCTAGTGAGGTTAAGCAAGGCAAGGCCACAACTTTAGGGGGCGGTTTCAATAATGGGGCTAAGGTCAAGGTGAGATTCAATTGTCTCGGCTAGGGCATTTAACATGGCTTCGCGCTGTTCACGGTGATTAGAAATCCCGGTTGGCAGAGAACCCAAGCCTCGCTGCTGGCGCAGGCGATTGAGCCAGGCTCGCCGCCAGGGGCCGTTGTCAAAAATGCCGTGTAAATAAGTGCCCCAAATTGAGAGGCTATCATCTACCACGCCCAAACTGCGGTCGTCAAACAGAGAGTGATAGACGGGCGCTTCGGTTTCTTCTTTGTCGTTAGTCACCAGTTGGGTGCGACCTTGATGAATTTCGTAGCCCACTACGGGCAGCCCAGTTTGAGGATATTTAGAGGTGACTGAACGCTGGCGGGCAATCTTTTGCGATGTGATGACGGTGCGCAGCGGAATCAAGCCTAGTCCTTTGTAGCGACCTTCATGACCTTCAATGCCTTCGGGGTCGGCTAGCAGTTGACCCATAATTTGAAATCCACCGCAAATGCCCATAACGGTACCACCAGCGGCTGCATAGTTTTGAATGGCTTCAGCCATGCCTGTGCGCTGGAGCAAAATTAAATCGGCGATCGCGGCTTTAGATCCCGGCAAAATCACGGCATCTGGATACCCCAACGTTTCTTTGGGGCCGACATAGCGAACTGAAACGCTAGGTTCCGCCTCTAGCGGATCGAAGTCGGTAAAGTTAGAAATGCGAGGCAGTCGAATCACCGCGACGTTGATTTCGCTATTGTCGCTAGACTGCTGTCGATCGAGAAGCGACAACGAATCTTCCGCCGGAAAGGATTCGTCAAGCCAGGGAATCACCCCAATCACCGGAATGCCAGTTCGTTCTTGCAACCATTCAATACCGGGCTGGAGGAGTTCTCGTTGGCCGCGAAATTTGTTGATGACGATGCCTTTAATCAGCGATCGCTCTTCTGGCTCTAATAGCTCTAGCGTGCCAACGATATGGGCAAAAACGCCGCCGCGATCGATATCGGCAATCAAAATTGTAGGGGCTTTTAGGTAAGTGGCAACCCGCATGTTGGTGAGGTCGCGGTGCTTAAGGTTGATCTCTGCCGGACTACCTGCCCCCTCACACACAATCAGATCAAATTCTTGCCCCAAGCGAGCCAGTGATTCTTGAATGGCCTGCCAGCCCGCTTCGAAATATTGCTCATAATAGTTGGTGGCTGTTGTACGTCCAACTGCCCGTCCTTTAAGAATGACCTGAGAAGTAGCATCCCCTTGGGGTTTAAGCAAAATTGGGTTCATTTCAACCTGGGGGGCTACCCCAGCGGCCCAAGCTTGCACCGCTTGCGCATGGCCGATTTCTGCCCCAGTGGTGGTGACATAAGCATTAAGCGCCATGTTTTGCCCCTTAAAGGGGGAAACGCGCCAGCCTCGACGACTCAAGATACGACACAAGGCAGTGACTAACAAGGATTTACCGGCATGTGAAGTTGTCCCCACTACCATAATTGCCTTCATGCGGAGTCCTCCAGGACAGATTGCTCAAATTGGGCCAACGACTGATGCTGAGAAACGAACCTGCTGATTACTGTAGCCAGTTTGGCAGCCTTAGCCAGCGGTTCAAGGCATTATATAATTGATCCCGAAGGGACGGACGCCGATCCGGAAATCCGGTTGCTGCCCACCTCTCCACCAGTTGGCGACCGAGTGGGGTCAGGCGAAAGCTATCCGTCAATCCTTGGCCATCGACTTCTCGGCGCAATAGACCGACTTGAATCAGCCAAAGCAATTCATCTTCGGCAATAAGTTCGGCTAGCGGACGCAGCGTGTAGCCGTTACTAATACCGCGATCATCTGCGATCGCTTTGATAGAGACACTTTGGCTGCGCATGTCGGCGAGTAGCTTTAGCCTGAACGGGGAACATTGCACTGCTCGGTTTGCCCGCTCAAGCGTTGCCAGTGGATACTCAATGGCGCTCACTTGCGAGGAGTTGGTGTCCATACCACTGTTGTTTAACTATCCATGATTTTAATGGGGTTTAGGCGCAAATGCTCGGTTAACTTAGGCATTTGCCAGTCAGGAGGCGAAAAAATGCGATCGCCTCTGGGTTGCGGCAAGTCGCCTTCTAGGATTTGGTAGTGATGACTACGCTTTGCTGCAAGGAACTTTGCTATTTGTTGAGCCAGAAATCTTTCATCAAACGAGTTAAATAAGGTTAAACCTGAGTTAACGTTTGCTAAAAATTAGAAACCTGGCTTCTAGGGTTCCGGTTTGAAGGCGTATAGTGCTTTGCAAATGTCTGGTCCAAGAGAAGCTCCCAGCGATCGCCGCTTTAGGCTAATCAATTGAGCGATATCTTGGCGACGCTGGTTACACGGAGGGATAAAAGCCCGGGAGAGAGCAGTGGTCGTTTTCCACAGCATCTCTTCTGGGTTTTTTAGTCAAGGGTCTGGCCCTGTCAGGTCTGAGCTTTAGGGCAATACTCAACCCTGATCGCCGCTACTTTCCCCCAGGGTTTCTAGCCAGAGCCTCTCCCTGCCGTCCATTCTTCCCGGCTTGATTTCATTGCCTTCCTTGCTGCCTTATACCTCTATTACGGGTCTGTTATGACTGAAGAATCTCGTACGCCTGCCTCTAGCTCTGATTCGGCTGCTACAGAAGCCAACCAAGCCTTAGCCAAAGAAGCTCAACTGCCGCTGACGGGCTGGCAGCAGGAGGTTTCTCAAGGTTTAGAGTTTGGCCTAGAAGCCGCAGAGAGTATCCGCGATCGCTCAATTTCTACCTTTTCGCGAGGTGAACTGCCCCACTTCGCTGGAATTAATACCTTTCTCAAAGCGCCCTACATTGAAGACGTCCGCAAAGTAGGAAACTACGATGTGGCGATCGTCGGTGTCCCGCACGACTCTGGCACCACTTATCGCCCTGGTACCCGCTTTGGGCCTCAAGGGATTCGCCGCATTTCGGCTCTTTATACGCCCTACAACTTTGAGCTAGGCGTAGATCTGCGAGAGCAAATTACCCTTTGCGATGTTGGCGATATTTTTACCATTCCAGCCAATAACGAAAAGTCTTTTGACCAAATTTCCAAAGGCATTGCCCACATTTTTAGCTCAGGCGCGTTCCCGATCATTTTAGGCGGCGATCATTCCATTGGCTTTCCCACAGTGCGGGGCATTTGCCGCCACCTGGGAGACAAAAAAGTGGGCATTATTCACTTCGATCGCCATGTTGACACCCAAGAAACCGACCTCGACGAGCGCATGCACACCTGCCCTTGGTTCCACGCTACCAACATGGCCAATGCCCCAGCCAAAAACCTGGTACAGCTCGGTATTGGCGGCTGGCAGGTACCGCGTCAGGGGGTTAAGGTTTGCCGTGAACGGGCGACTAACATTTTGACCGTTACCGACATTATGGAAATGGGCTTAGACGCGGCGGCTGACTTTGCCTTAGAAAAAGCGCTAGACGGTACCGACTGTGTCTGGATTAGCTTTGATATTGACTGCATTGACGCTGGGTTTGTCCCTGGCACAGGCTGGCCGGAACCCGGTGGCTTGCTGCCTCGTGAAGCCCTGTATCTGCTCAAAAAGATTGTGCAAAATGCCCCCATTTGTGGCCTGGAAGTGGTAGAAGTCTCGCCTCCCTATGATGTCAGCGATATGACGGCGCTGATGGCGACTCGCGTGATTTGTGACACGATGGCGCATCTGGTGGTTTCAGGCCAGCTACCCCGTTCAGAAAAGCCTGCCTATATTCAGGCTGAAGCCAATATGAATGTCGATCAGCGGTGGTCTTAAGCTATGCATGAAGTGGATATGACCAAAGCTTTGATTCTCACCGTGCGTGACTGGTGGGAGTCGCAGCCAGCGTCCCCCCAGATTGAAAAAATTCATCTAATGGTGGGTCAATTTACCTGTGTTGAGCCTGCCAGTTTGCAATATGCCTTTCAAGCCCAAGTTCAAAGCACGTTTTTGGCTAAAGCTGAATTGGTGATTCAAGAGGTGCCGCTGGTGGCATTTTGTCACGCTTGTCAGCAGGAATATGCACCGCAGATAGGGTTGCAGTATGCGTGCCCCACCTGTCAGTCACCAATGGAAGAGATTCGTGCTGGCCGAGAGCTAAAAATCGATCGCATTGAATGTACTCAACCTGCTGCTGGGGCTAATTCTGGCAAGCTGCGGCCATAAGGACTGGCTTGGTCAAGCTGTTGTTTAATTAAAATGCGATCGCCTTTGCTAACCCTGTTTTGATAGCGGTAGCCACCAGCGTTGAAACCTTTAAGTGCTGAAAGCCGCTGACCCAAAAGCTTTCCGTCTGCCCTCAGCCTGCTGCTTTTAGCTATACCTGCTTGCGATCGCCTGCCCTGTCTAGATTCAACTCATGCACCAAACCTTTGACGCTGCCCTGGGCATCAACCTGCTCCATGCCAACCAGACCGATGCCGAACACAACCAGGCTCACTTTGACCAATGGGGCATTACCTGCTTAAACCTGATGAGCAGCCCTGGGGCAGGTAAAACTGCTTTGCTAGAGCGGACTGTGGCCGCTTTGAGTTCGCAAATTACCCTAGCGGTGATTGAAGGCGATATGACCACCGAACTCGACGCCGATCGCCTGCGTCAGTTCAACGTGCCTGTGATTGCCATTAATACCGGACGAGCCTGCCATCTCGACGCCAAAATGGTGGCGGGCGGGCTGCATCAGCTTAGCCAACAATACACGCCTACAGACTTTGAGTTGGTGATTGTCGAAAACGTGGGTAATCTGGTTTGCCCTGCCGAATTTGAAGTGGGTGAACATGCCAAAGTCGCCCTCCTGAGTGTTACCGAAGGCGAAGACAAACCGCTGAAATATCCCATCATGTTTCGCGAAGCCGACTGCTTGCTGATCACTAAAACTGACTTAGCCCCTTACCTCGACATTGATTTAAACCAAATCGAAGCCAATGTCAGGCAGGTGAACCCCCAGGTGACGGTGATTCCAGTTTCGGCTAAGTCAGGAGACGGCTTGCCGCTTTGGTTTGACTGGGTAAAAACTTTTGTCGCAGCGCGATCGCGCTGCGAAAGCTGTAACTAAATACGAGGTAACAACGATGAATCGACGCCGATTAATTCCGCTTTGTTTAGCCTTTCTCTGCACTGTGCTGGTTACAGTTGGCTGCGGCCAGCGTACCTCTGAGCCAGAGACCCCCGCCGAAGAAGCTGCAGAACCCGCTGTCGAACAGGTTGATGATCAGCCAATTCGCATGGGCTATAGCAGTTGGGCGGGCTGGTGGCCGTGGGCGATCGCTGAGGAAGAAGGACTCTTTGCCGCCAATGGCTTGAATGTGGAGCTAATCTGGTTTGATGGCTACCTAGAATCGATGGAATCGCTCGCTTCTGGGCGACTTGACGCCAACTGCCAAACCCTCAACGACACAATTTCATTTGCCGCCGATGCTGTTAACGGTGAAGTGGCGGTGCTGGTTAACGACAACTCAGCCGGCAACGACAAGGTGATTGTGGCTGAAGAAATTAACAGCGTGCCTGATTTGCAAGGCAAAGAAGTGGCGCTCGAAGAAGGCGTCGTCGGTGACTTTTTGCTATCACTTGCCCTCGAAGATGCCGGACTCTCTCGCGATGATGTCACCATTCGCAACTTAGAAACCGGAGCCGCTGCCTCAGCTTTTGCTGCCGGACAAACCGATGCTTTTTCGGGCTGGGTGCCGTTTTGGGCTACAGCGCTAGAGCGCGAAGGCAGCAAAGAACTGCTTAGCTCTGAGCAATTTCCAGGAGCGATCCCCGACTTGCTGGTGGTGACTCAAACCCTGATCGATGAGCGGCCTGATCAGGTGCAAGCGCTGGTCAAAACCTGGTTTGACGTTCGCGCCTTTATGACCGAAAACCCCGAAGCCGCCAACGCCATCATGGCCAAGCGAGCCAGCGTCAGCCCGGATGAGTTTGACCTTTATCTCGAAGGCACGCGCTTTTTCACCATCGAAGACAACTTAGAAGCCTTTAGCAGTGGCGAAGAGATGCAATACATGTCGTTTGCTGCCCAAAAGATGGCTGACTTTATGGTGAGTGTGGGTTTTATTCCAGAGGTGCCCGATTTAGAAGTGATCTTAGATGATCAGTTTGTGCAAGCCTATGCCGAGTCTGCGTAGCCTTTGATGCAATCCCCATCTCGATGTCTTTGGCAAGATGGAGACGTTTTCCTGTAGCGATTAACCCTTAACAACTATGGCAAACCCGGCAGCGAATCCGCTCGAGTCGGTTGCAACGGTGCAAAGCAATCTCAAGCCCACGGTATTTTGGCGCATTGGGGAGGAAGTGCCGCGATCGCTGAGTCTTTTGCTTTTGTGCTTGTCGATTGCAATTCCGTTTGGCTTGTGGTGGGGGTTGGCCAGTTCGGGCTGGGTTAACCCTAAGTTTTTGCCGTCTCCGGTAATGGTGATCCAGGCTCTAATTGAGCTTTGGACGCAGGGCTACTTGCTAGGAGATACGCTGGCTAGCTTTGGCCGGGTGCTGGCTGGCTTTGTTTTGGCTGGGATATTGTCTGTACCCCTGGGGATTGCGATGGGGGCTTTTCCCAGCATTCGGGCACTGTTTGAACCGATTATTGGCATTGTTCGCTATATGCCTGCTCCGGCCTTTATTCCACTTTTAATTATTTATCTGGGGCTGGGGGAAGAACCGAAAATCGCCTTAATTTTCATTGGCACAGTTTTCTTTAACACGCTGATGATTATGGATGCGGTTAAGTTTGTGCCCAAAGACCTAATTGAAACCACTTACACGCTGGGGGGTAAGCGCCGCCAAATTTTGTTTCAGGTGATTGCCCCTTATGTGTTGCCTAACATTATCGACACCTTTCGCATCAACATGGCCTCTTCCTGGAATTTAGTGGTCGTGGCGGAGTTGGTGGCGGCAGAGGTGGGCTTGGGTAAACGCATCTTGATTGCTCAAAAGTTTTTTAGAACCGACGAAATTTTTGCTTGTTTGATTGTGCTGGGGCTGATTGGCTTTTTGATGGATTTATCTTTGCGCTGGTTGCTAAAGCTCACTTGCAAATGGGCGCTGTAACCAACAGGTGATAAATTCGTGAGGGACAGAAAGGTCTGCCCTGCGATCGCCCGTCTCAACCAGACCCAGCATGGACGCTTTACAACTTTTGCTTTACCTCGCTCTAGCGATTGTCTCAACCACTGTCGTTTGGAAGTCGAGTGCCCTGCTAGAAGAAGCTTCAGAAAAGCTAGCCCTCTATTATCAGCTACCCGAAGTGGTGCAAGGGGCGGTGATCGCAGCGGTGGGGTCTAGTTTTCCAGAGTTGTCAAGTACGGTGCTGGCAACTTTAGTTCACGGGGAATTTGAGTTGGGGATTGCCGCAATTGTCGGCTCTGCTATCTTTAACATTTTGGTGATTCCGGGGGTTTCGGGTTTGCTGGGGGGGCGCTTGGCCGCCGATCGCCTGTTGGTTTACAAAGACGCTCAGTTTTATATCACCAGTGTCACAGTGTTGCTTTTGGCCTTTACCTTTGCCTTAATCTACAACCCTGTGCCCAATACCGAGTGGGAGGGCTTAATGACCCGCCCGATTGCCCTCATGCCCCTAGCAATGTACGGACTTTATATTTTTTTGCAGCAGCAAGATACGGCAGAATATCAGGCTGAGTTGGGGGGGCATCCCGAAAATTTGGCTAGACGAGAGATCAACCCAGGCCGACAGTGGCTACGTCTGTTGCTGAGTTTGGTGCTGATTGTCTTTAGTGTGGAGGGTTTGGTGCGATCGGCGATCGGTTTTGGTGAACTTTTCAATACGCCGACGTTTCTTTGGGGCTTAACGGTGATCGCGGCGGGTACTAGCTTGCCAGATATGCTGGTGAGCATTCGGGCGGCGAAAAAGGGGCAAGGCACAATCAGTTTAGCCAACGTCTTGGGCAGCAATATTTTTGATCTGCTGGTGGCGATTCCGGTCGGGGTGTTGATTGCCGGGGCTTCGCCAATTGATTTTGCGGTGGCCGCACCGATGATGGCGATTCTAACCTTTGCCACGATTGTTTTGTTTGCCTTTATGCGTACGGGGCTGATGTTGCAAAAGCGTGAAAGCGTGGTGCTGCTGGGGCTATATGTGGGCTTTGTGATCTGGATGTTTTTAGAAACGTTTGGCGTTACCAGCGTGGTGCTTTGAGTTTAGCCCCAAACTTGTTCATCGCGGCTTTGCCTGCATCAGGGTGAGGTTAAACTCCCCCATTGTTAGCTGGAGAGTTCTCTCTTTGGCGATCGCAGTCGCTCTCTAAAACCTAGATACAAGACAACCTTAATCCAGTACCTCAATCGTCCCTTGCTGCCCATCAAGGCGTACCCGCTGCCCGTCGTGCAGCCGTTGCAACGCATGGGTGACATCCATCACTGCCGGAATGCCATACTCTCGCGCCACGATTGCCCCGTGAGAGAGCCGCCCCCCCACTTCTGCAATCAGCCCCCCGGCTCTCGATAGCAGCGGTGCCCAGCCAGAGTCGGTGTAGGGCACCACCAAAATCGTCTCGGCTGAGATTTCAGGTAGGTTTTGTAAGGTTTCTAAAATTTGGATGCGTCCTACCACCTGCCCCGGACTGGCTCCAATCCCCTTGAGGGTTTGTACCGGATGCTGCGACGTTGCCAGCGTCCAGCGGCTAGGGGGCTGGTTGCCATAGACAATGTAAGGGGTGGGTTTGAGTGTTTGGTCTTGCTCAAAGCGCGATCGCCTTGCTTGCACTAACGCTGGCAGCGAGACGGGCAGCGTTTGGCCGCTGGGCTGAATCATCTGGCGAATTTCGGCTAGCTCTAAGAAAAAAATGTCGCCCGATTTTTCCAGTTGTCCGGTCTGTAGCCACTGCTGTTCTAGGGCGATAAAGCTCCACCGCAATTCAGCTAGCAGGCGACTATAGACGGCGGTTACCTGCCCTTTGAGGTTGACCCGGCGTTGTACCTGGCGGATTTTCCAGCCTTTGGGACGCGAGGCCGGACGCGTTTTTGTTGACTCCGGTGGTGGATTAAGCAAAAACTGGGCAAACAGTTCGCGCACCGGGTGAGGATTTTCTCGCCAGGTGGGAACGGCAATGTCGGTGCCGACCTCGCTGAGGTAGCCGTAACGCTCTAAAAACTGGTCTATTTTTTCTAGAATAGGCTGGGCATCGGTCGTTTCTGACAGGGCGGCAAAAAGGGAAGCGCTATTGTCTGGACGGACAGGCAAGCTGGATAAAATTGGGCGCGAGTCTTGGGCGATCGCCCGTAGCGTTCGCATTGAAGCAACTTCGGGCAAGGCAGCGGTGTCTAAGCTAGCTTCGTCAACTTTGAGCATGGCTTGGCGGATAGCTAAGCTGAGAGGCGACAAAATGCTGTAATAAGTCGCCTGTCGTAGCAGTTCGAGTAATCTATCTACCCGTGCCAAGAGGTCTACAGGGCTACACTGACTCGCTGGACGAGCCGTGAACTGGTTTAAAGCAGGCTGAAACTGACGGCGATTGTCTCGGTAAAACTGACGCCGCAGCCGCAGTTCTCGGCTGGCTAAGCGCAGCAGCCCCGGCAGATTTCGTAGTGTAGAGGCCAGCGGTGGCTTGCTAAACTTGGCTCCTCTGGTCAAAAATTCTAAGCTCTCTGGCGGTAGCCCCATACGGCGAAAAATGTCACCCAGCAGAGAAGCGTTGAAGTAGGCTTGAGACGCCTGTAAGGTTGCAGTTTGCTCAAAGTCTAGATCGCTCGCGCGATCGCCCAGCACCAGGGTAAAAATATCGCCCCAAACGCCACAGGTCAAAGGCCGATTAATTGACCAGGTTAAAGGCCGAATGTAGCCCGGAATCACCTCTGCCGCAATTTTGCGCGTCCAGATGGGCAGCAAGGTGGTAATCGGGCGGCTTTGCAACACCCAAAGCTGCTGACCGTCATAGCTCCACTCCATATCTTGAGGAATGCCGTAGTAACGGGTTTCTAGATGGCGGGCGAGAAAGGCCACCTGCTGCAAGAGGCGAGACGGAATGGTGTCATCATCACCTGCTTGAGCCGCTATCTGTAGGGTCAGCGCCGATGGCAACTGCCAAGTCTCTGACGGCTCTGTGCGTTCAAACTCCGGGATATCTTCAGGTTGCACGATTACCTGATAAGTCTGGGGGGTGACCTGGCCAGAAACGACCTGAGCGGCTCCTCCGGGTAGCGCTTCAATGACGACAGCATCGCCGTGACGGGCAATCGGATCGCGGCTAAAAGCCACCCCCGAAAAAACGCCCTGCACCTGACTTTGCACCAGCACCGCCATTTGAGCGTCTGGCAAAGCGCGATCGCGGCGATATTGCTGGGCGGATTCACTGTTATAAGAGGCAAAACAACGGGCGATCGCCGCTGTTAGCGTGGCTTGGTGAGTCACATTGGCAATAGAAACATACTGACCTGCTGCCGAAGCCGTTGCAGAATCTTCGCCCACGGCGGAGGAGCGCACAATCACGGGTTGTTGCGGCGAGGGCTGAGTAATGGCGACTAGAGGAGCAGGGTCATCCCCCGCAGGCAGCACATAGCCCAAAGGCACCGGGTAACCCCAGCGACGCAACTGCGCCAGGGTTGCCGCTTTGGCTCCAACCTGATCGGCTTTTAATTGCTGATCGAGCGATCGCAAAGCGCGATCGCCCTGAAAAAATCGAAACATCTTTTGAGACTCAACGCGACCTGATTCTGCTGACAAATCTAAATCATCGGGCAGTTTTTGATAAATCCAAGCAATCAGACCACTTAGGCAAACCATTGCTAAGACTAACTCTCCTGCTTGGCTATGGCGCAGCATTGTAATCAGCGGCAGCAAAATCAGCACCAAAATCCGCCCCTGCCGCCGCTCGCGCACCAGGGTAAAGCCAATGCCGCTGATTAAAAAAGTTAGCCCTGCGGTAATCCAGTCGTGTACCCAAATGCCCCAGACTACGTTGGTGGTGCCTGCCCCTTTGGCTATCCAGTAGCGGCCTAAAACCAGCGCAATCAGCGCCACAATTTCCCAGGTCGGGTCAGTAGGGAAATAGTAGCGAGCCAGCAGCACCGCCGCAACCCCCTTAAACGCTTCTGCCCCAACGGCTAAAATGCCTGCCCAGCGCCCACCATGATAAAACGCGGCTGAAACCCCCACGTTACCTGTGCCAATTTGGCTCAGCCGTTTACCGCTGACTAAACGGGTTAGCCAACCTGTCAGGGGCAAGCCGCCCAGCAGCGGACACAGCACAAAAATTAGCAGGGCACCCCAAACTTGAGTAAGGGTCATAGACCGCGATCGCCCAACGCATCTTTTCTATTGTTAGGCCAATCTTGCCAACCCGGCTCAGTCTTAAGCTAATCCCCAGGCTTGAGCCAGGTTAGCCAGCGATGTTCTGCCGCTCAAACAGAGCCGATTGGTTACTGGCTAAGTCTTTTAGCCATCTCCAACCAATAGCTCTAAATAGCTATAGTGCTGAGCGCTATGGTGCTGAGCATAGTTAATAGAGCAATAAAGGCCGCGATCGCGCGAATAGGGCTGGGCGGGCTGAGTCGTTTGGGCTAGAGCAGAAAGACCTGCAGCCGATACGGTCTGAGAAATTTGAGAAATCATCATTCAACCCCTTGGCAGTTAAAGCTAAAGGCAGAAGCCAGAAGGAAAGGTTTTCTCTAAGAGGCTGGCAGAAATTGAGGTATTTCAACCTTAATGGCTAGAGCAACAAAGCCTCTGCAAAACAGTTAATGTTGTCTATTTATAGTGAACGGTGAGCCAGCGATATAGGCTGTTCGTTAAAGTTCGCCCTGACTTTTTCAAGTCGGTAGCGGTTTAGTTGAATGAATAACGTAGTTTCAAGATAACCGCTACCGCTTGAGATGGGGGGAGATTGGCCAAAATTGTTGACTAAGTTATGGCCAAAGTGTAGAAAAATTTTTCTAAACTAAGCAGCTCAAGTCTTCAGTTTTTTGGCTAAAGAGCAAATTTTCGCGGTAATCAACCGGGCAATCAATCACAACCGGAACGTCTTGTTCTAGGGCTTCTTTAAGCGTAGGGGCAAAGTCTTCGGTAGATTGGATGCGATAGCCTTTCAGTCCCATGCTTTCGGCAAATTTGACAAAGTCTGGATTCTTGAAGTGAACAAAAGCCGATTCGCCGTAGTGGTTATGCTGCTTCCATTCAATCAGACCGTAGCCGCCATCATTAAAAATAATCGTGACAAAGTTAGCGCCAACCCGCAGAGCGGTTTCTAGCTCCTGGCAGTTCATCATGAAGCCCCCATCGCCTGTGGCGGCGACCACTTTGCGGCTAGGATGCACCAGTTTAGCGGCGATCGCCCCTGGAATGGCAATCCCCATTGCTGCAAAACCATTAGAAATCAGGCAGGTATTGGGTCGCATACAGTGATAGTTACGGGCAATCCACATTTTGTGAGCGCCCACATCTGAAATGACAATGTCTTCTGCGCCCATCACCTGACGCAGATCATAAATCAGCTTTTGCGGTTTAACCGGAAACTCAGTATCGTCGGCGTACTGTTCGTAGTCGGATCGAATGTCTTGCCGCAAACTCACCGCATAAGATTCTGGCAAACCCTGGCGATCGACTCGCTTCAAAATTTCTTGCAAAGAGTCTGAAATATCGCCCACCACTTCCACTCTGGGAATGTAGCTACTGTCAATTTCAGCCTGCGTTAGCCCAATATGGATAATGGGAATTTCGCCGTTAGGGTTCCAGCGTTTGGGCGAAAATTCGACTAAATCATAGCCGACGGCAATGACTAAGTCGGCTTTTTCTAAGGCACAGCTAATAAAGTCGCGCTGTTGCAACCCCAGCGTCCAGAGGGAAAGCGCGTGAGTATAGGGAATCACCCCTTTACCCATAAAGGTGTTTGCCACTGGAATATTGAGCTGAGTGGCAAATTCGGTCAGCACGTCGCTGGCGTTGGCGCGAATAGCCCCATTGCCCACCAAAATCATCGGATTGGTGGCTTGAGAAATGGCCACCGCTGCCTGCTGCAAGCTATGAATGGAAGCAAAAGTTTTCTCGCGGCTGTCGGGTCGTAGCGGTAAGCCTTTAGCCGCCATACTGGCGATGTTTTCAGGGAGGTCAATATGAACGGCACCTGGTTTTTCGGTTTGGGCTAGCTTAAAGGCTTTGCGGACAATTTCGGGTGTGTTGCTAGGCCGCACAATTTGCGTATTCCACTTGGTGACGGGTGAAAACATTGCCACCAAGTCCAGATATTGGTGTGATTCAATGTGCATGCGATCGGTGCCGACTTGCCCGGTGATGGCAACTAAAGGGGCGCGATCGAGATTGGCATCCGCTACGCCCGTCATCAGGTTGGTGGCACCGGGGCCTAAGGTTGAAAGACAAACGCCTGCTTTGCCCGTTAACCGACCGTAAACATCGGCCATAAAAGCGGCTCCTTGTTCATGACGGGTGGTGATGAACTGAATGGAGGAGTGCTTGAGGGCTTGCAGGACTTGCAGGTTTTCTTCGCCAGGAACGCCAAAAATGTACTCAACGCCTTCGTTTTCAAGGCAGCGAACGAGCAATTCAGCAGTATTAAGTTCGGTCATAGGAGTGATGAAAAAGAACGTAAGGTAAACAGTAGGGGCAGGTTTTGAAAAAACGTTAGTGGCTCTGAGCGAACCAGCAGCGGCTCAACTCGCCCGTACACAGACAAGGGAAAGGCAGGTTAAAGGCAGGTTATAGAAGCAACATCTAGCGGCTAGTGAACCGTCGTAGGCAACGCTGTTCGGCTCAACCTGCCCGTAGAGATATCGGCCATGGTCGGCGCTGGGGGCGCTATTTTACCCAGACAGTTTTGATATTGACGAACTCTTGAATGCCATGATGACCGAGTTCGCGGCCATAGCCCGATCGCTTAATGCCTCCAAAGGGCAAGCGCGGGTCGGATTTAACCAGACCATTAATAAAAACAGCCCCGGCTTCGAGTTCGTTAATCAGGCGATCGCGCTCGGCTTCGTCTTGGGTCCAGGCACTCGCCCCTAGCCCCAACGGGGTGGAATTGGCTAGTTCAATGGCGGCGTCTAAGTTGTCTACGCAAAAGAGCAGCGCCACTGGGCCAAAAAATTCTTCTTCGGCAGCGGGGGTATGGGGGGGAATCTGGCTTAACAGGGTGGCTGGGTAAAAGTTACCTTTTTTCAGCGAGTCTGGTAGCTGGGCTTGCAAAGCAGCGATATCTCCACCTACTAGCGCTTTTGCACCTGCTTGCACACAAGCCTGCACTTGCTGATCAATGTCGTGCAAAATGGCAGGTGTTGCCAGCGGGCCGAGGTCGGTGTCGTCTGCCAGCGGATCTCCTGTTTTGAGGGCGCGGAATTTTTCGATGAGCTGGGCGGTAAACTCGTCGGCGATCGCTGTATGTACAATAAACCGCTTGGCGGCAATGCAAGATTGGCCGTTGTTGAGCATTCTTGCTGTAACCGCCGTTTCAACGGCAGTGTCAATATCGGCACTGGGCAGCACAATAAACGGATCGCTACCGCCAAGTTCTAGCACCGTTTTTTTGATTTCGGCTCCGGCTATAGAAGCCAAACTGGCTCCGGCGGCTTCACTGCCCGTGAGGGTGGCTGCTTTTACCCGCGCATCTTTGACAATGGCCTCAACTTGGTCAGCCCCAATCAGCAACGTTTGAAACGCCCCGGCTGGAAACCCGGCTTGCTGAAAAATTTCTTCAATAGCCAGGGCACACTGCGGCACGTTAGAAGCATGTTTTAACAAACCGACATTACCTGCCATCAGCGCTGGCGCGGCAAACCGAAAAACCTGCCAAAAGGGAAAGTTCCAGGGCATGACCGCTAAAACAATGCCCAGGGGCAAGTAGCGCACATAGCTCTGGCTAGCGTCTGTTTCGGCGCTTTCGTCGGCTAAAAACGTCGCTGCATTTTCAGCATAAAAGCGGCACACCCAGGCACATTTTTTTACTTCAGCGATCGCTGATTTGAGCGGCTTGCCCATTTCCAGGGTCATCAGCCGACCCAGGTGATCTTGTCTTTGCTCTAGCGCCTCTGCAGCAGCCTGTAGCCACTGCGATCGCTGCTCAAATGAAGTCTGGCGATAGTCTGCAAACGTTTGCTGGGCTAAAGCGATCTTGGCGGCGATCGCCTCGTCTGTGAGCGCTGCAAAAACCTGTAATTTTTCACCAGTGGTAGGGTTAATACTGGCAATACCCATATCCGACCTCCTGCAAATGCCGTTCCAATGCTCTGAAGCCCTGTGCTAGATTTCACTCGCGCTTGTATGAATGCCAGAAAACTTAGCCAATCCATCACTGATGGCAAGTGACGTAGCGTTTGTTGACAGGCTGCTTCAAAGCCGGAAATTTCTTTTCTTTCTCTAATGTGGCAGCAGAAAGCAGGAGACGACGGCAAAACGTATAGATTGTTTAATAAGTCGAAATGTAAACATTTCAACTGCTGATGCTAATTGAGACGTTAAGAACTTGTTAAGAGTCTCTAGACGCGGCAATTCTACCGTTAGAGTGTTTTGCAGATACCTCCTAACTGCGTCTCCAGCCCTGTCTGACTCCCTCTACTGGTGTTTGAAATGACAGGGCTGCTACTTACAGAGCTGCTACTGATAGGCTGCTACTGACAGACAGATGCAGAACGCAAAATTTCTATTGTGATATGGCCGCTAAAGTTGGGGATGGGGGGCGTTAGCTTGGTTAGCCGCACCTGAACTTGCGTGAGCCGCTGATCGTTAGCAAGGGCAGCTTGGGCGATCGCCTCTGCCAGCTTTTCCAGCAGGGCGTATTTTTGGCTTTGAATAATCTGCTGGGTTGCCTGAACGATGCTGACATAGTCGTGGGTGTCTGATAGGCGATCGCTTTGCCCCGCCACCGAAAGATCGAGCCACAGCGTCAACGTCACTTCAAACCATTGCCCCAGCACCTGTTCTTCGGGTAGCGCCCCTGTGTAGCCATAGGCGCGAATACCGCTAATTTGAATATTGTCTTTCACTTGCCTGGTTTCTCTAGCGTTGCAATACCCAGTCGCCCCCAACGGTCGGCACCCCCTCTCTCCCCTACCTTCTCTATCTTCCTGACCTAAAACTGCCTCGACCACTCCCGCGGCCAGCGCTCGACCACCACCTTTGTTTGGGTAAAAAATTCAACGGCGTGATCGCTTTGACCGTGCAAATCCCCAAAGAAACTATCTTTCCAACCGCTAAAGGGAAAGAAAGCCATCGGTGCAGCTACGCCAATATTAATGCCGATATTGCCTGCTTCGGCTTCGTAGCGAAATTTGCGAGCTGCCGCGCCGCTGCTAGTGAATAGGCAGGCCATGTTGCCCCAGTGGCTACGGTTTACTAAGGCGATCGCTTGATCGACCGTATCGACAGCCATTAACCCCAAAACGGGGCCAAAGATCTCAGTATGGGCGATCGCACTTTCAGCCGCTAAGTTAGCCAGCAGCGTTGGCCTGACAAAGTGCCCTGCCTCGCTGCCTTCAATTTCAGGATGGCGACCATCTACTAGAATATCGGCACCGTCATCAACCCCCTGCTGAATTAAGCCTTCAATTCGCTGGCGACTTGGCGCTGTAATTACAGGCCCCATCTGCACGGCTGGGTCGAGGCCGTTGCCGACGACGCGATTGGTGGCGGCTTCGGCGATCGCCTCGGTAAAGGTCTGGCTGGCTTCGCCCACGGTAATCGCCAACGAAGCGGCCAAGCAACGCTGTCCGGCACAGCCAAAGGCGCTATCGGCGACAATGCGTGTGGTCATTTCCATGTCGGCATCTGGCAGCACAATCAGCGGATTTTTGGCACCTCCCTGGCACTGCACCCGCTTGCCGTTGGCTGCTGCCCGACTATAGATATAACGAGCCACAGGCGTTGAACCGACAAAGCTAATGGCACGAATTTGGGGATGATCCAAAATTGCGTCTACGGTGGCTTTGCTGCCGTTGACCAAGTTGATGACCCCGGCGGGCAAATCGAGCTGATCAATTAAGTTAAAGATCTTTTGCATCGTCAGCGGCACTTTTTCAGACGGCTTGACCAGGTAGGTGTTGCCACAGGCGATCGCGTAGGGCAAAAACCAAAAAGGAATCATCGCCGGAAAGTTAAAAGGGGCGATCGCAGCAGCAACACCTAAAGGCTGACGAAACATAAACTCATCAATGCCACGGGCAATGTCTTCGAGGTTGCGACCTTGCATCAGCGTCGGAATGCCGCAAGCAACTTCGACATTCTCAATTGCTCGGTGTAGCTCTGCTGCCGATTCTTTTAGGGTTTTGCCGCACTCTAAGGTAATGGTGTGAGCAATGTCGTCTACGTTGGCTTCTAGCAAGCCTTTGAGCTTAAACAAAAACTGCACCCGCTCAGTCGGCGGCACCCGTCGCCACTGTTTAAATGCCTCGGCAGCAGCTTCGACAGCCTGGGCTACCTCCTCGGCAGGCGAGAGCGGCACCTTTGCCAGGGTTTCAGCCGTAGCCGGATTAGTAACCAGCAAATGCTCTGAAGCGCTAGAGGCAAGCCACTGGCCATTAATGTAATTTCTCAGGGAAGTCATGTAAGGCTAAGAATTAGGGGCGACGCCCTATAGCCTACAAAAATATTGGCAGAATTTAATCTGCTTCACCTGCCAAATTTAGAACTTCACTCATGATGTTGGCTGAAAGCCACATACCTAAACTCTGGAATTTGGTGATAACAGGTGCAATAGATTCTAGATATCCTGCTTGTTTTGCTTTTATTAAAACGCCCAGGGTTCCTGTGTACTTGAGCTGATAAATATTCGCCATTCGTCTAGCTAGTTGATCGTCCAAGATCATCAAGCTATTGGGGTTTTCTAGACAAAGCGCCAGCACTTCAGTCTCACCTGCTCCTAAATCAGTAACGACCGGAACTAACGCTGAAGACTGAGCAGTCACTACCTTCAGCCATTCCAACTGGCTGAGATCAGGTACTTGAATACCCTGTTGCTGTCCGGCGTCTAACTCTTTCTTGACCGCCATAGGGGTAATGACCTTGCCATAGAGCTGTTTAAGCAGGGCTAAATAACCTGCCTGATACAGATAGAGCAAAGGGGATGTATTCACAATCACCAGAGGTTCAGGCATTCCTCACATCATCAGCAAGCTGTTCTGCCGTCAGTGCAAAGGGCGAAACTTGATAACGACCAATTTTCATTAAAAAAGTAACTCTAGAAATTCCTGCTAACTGAGCGGCTCGACCGGATGACAACTTGCCTAACTCAAACAGTTTAATGGCCGCCATAAGACACAACTCTTCTGGCATCGTTTCAGCGGTTTCTTTGAGGCTGATTAAAACTTCGTCTGGAATTTCAACTTGAATCGTACTCATTTGAATTCCTCAATTTTTGCAACACCAAAAAATAGCCATAGAAACCGATAGCTTGATGTCTTGATTGTCCCGCTTGCTAAGGCTCAGGGTTTGATCGTAGCACTAACAATAAGCTGCAAATTTCTCTCCGCGTTTTTTTTAAGAGTAAAGGCGGACACGGAGAAAGGGGGATGGGGAGAAAGGGGGATGAGGGAGGCGTTGCTAATCAAGCTCTCCGCGTCTCCGCGTCCCCGCGTCCCCGCTTCCTCTCCCCCTCTCCCCGTCCTATTCCTCTACGCTAGCCGCACTAGCTTGACCAATAGAGCCATAATTTC
>NZ_JBQLZL010000037.1:0-13582 GCF_052168255.1 Almyronema sp.
TTTTGCCTTTAACTAAGCAACCTCTTTTGCCAATTTTGGCTGCTGGCTTGCCGGACATCTTCAGGGAAGCAACGAAAGGAAGAGTAAACACAGTGCGCCTACTTCACCTGTCAGTCTTGCTCATTTCTGACTTCCGCAAGCTCAGTACTACCCAAAAGGAAAAAACGCTATGTTTCAACCCAGCGATCGCCCTGCCGAGCCGATTACCCTGGCGGCGGCTGAACAACCCCACCACCGCGAATCTATCCGGCACATGCTGCTTGGCTCTGACGATGCCGTTTTAGCAGAAATCAAAAACCTGCACAAGCGCGGCCACTCGGAGCCAAACGACTGGAGCAAGCCCTGTCCCACCGGACGCCCCGGCGAAGTTATGGCGGTTTTGACGCGTTACCTCTGGCTGTAGCCGCGATCGCTTTGCCCCCAGCGATTGGCGCTTTTTTGACCCGCCTTGCTTCCTGGGTTTGGGCATAGCGGGCGGGTCAAGTCGGCAAAGACCCTAAATTGAGCGAACCGGGTGCAGCCTCCGTCTGAGACAAGCCCAGGCGATCGCCAGATAGCCCTAACTCAAACATGAGCTGTTTCACCTGAGCCGCCACCAGCGGATTGGTGTCTGCCTGCATTTGCGGCAATACCTCCGCCAAAACGCGAGGCGACGCCAACTGCAAATAAGCCAAAACCGCTTCTCGGATAAACCCGGTTGGATGGCGCAACCCAGCTACCGTTTGCGCCGTCATCAAACTCCACTGCTGCTGGCGAGCCAAATGAAAACAGCAGGCAAAAGCCCAATCTGACAAAAAGTGGCGCAGATCCATTAAATAGCGGAGGCGACTACTGGCGGACATTGGCTGATGTGGAGCCAGATTAGCCAGACTCAGCAGTTTTTCGGCATCAGGTCGATGGTCAAGAACGCTCAGAACTGCCCGCTTGCTGGGAATATCCAGCGTATTGTCTAAAATTTCTAAGCCTCTGGCGCGGCTGGCAGGCGACCCTTGCAAACTGACCTGGGCGGCTTGAATGGTGCCAGAGGGATAGAGAAAGCGCATCAGCATAAACAGCCGCTCACGCGAATCGACCAGCATATCGCGCAGCGCATTGCGAAACAAATCAGCTTCTCGCCCGGTGACCTCATCAGCCGAGATATCGATCAGTCCGGCATAGATTTGCCCCATAAACGTGAGTTCTTGGTTGAGTAAGCGCTCAATGCCAGGGCGACCCAGCCGATCTAAGGCGACGTCAATGCCTTTGGATCGCTTCAGTCCGGTTTCTTGCGAAAGCCGCAGCAAAATGCGCAAAATGGTTCGGCGGGTATCGCCCCAAGCCGTCTGCAACCGCGAAACTAATAAATCGAGCGCTTCAATCGTGCCAATTTGGCCAATGACCTGCCAAGCCTGATTCCGCAGGGCTTCAGCTTGGTGATAGTCTTCTGCTAGCCGTCGGAGCATCGGCAGCGCCTCGTTACCCAAGCGCACCAGCGCATTGACGGCAGCATCTCGCGTCGATTTATAAGAAAGCCCCTTTAGCAGCGAAGGATAGTATTCTTCTAGGCGGGTAGCGGCGATCGCTTCTAGCAAAGCCCGTCGGACTCGTAACGACTCATCTTGCAGCAAGTTAGGAATATAGAGCCGCAAAGCCTGCATATAATCCGCTTCTCCTAACGCCCGACACCCCATCACCCGTTCTCGTTCTCGCGGGTGAGCCAGCATTTGCCGCAGAGCATTGGTGGCTTCTGCTTTTTGGCGGGGGTTGCCACGGCGTAACATCAGCGAGGCGGCGGTTCCGCGCACGACGGGGTCAGTTTCGGGGTTGAGGTAACGCTTGAGGGCATTGATATCCGGGTCGGCTTCGGCAATCCAGATGTAGCGCAGCGCCAGCGCTAACACCTCCGGGGGAGGCGTTGACTCAGTGAGCGATCGCACAGGTGGCAAGCAATCTAAGCTGGGATATTCCAGCATGGCTTCTAGGCTTTGCTTTTGCAAACTGGCCGACAACCCCGGCAGCAAGGGGGCTAATACGTCTCCGACGCCGCTGGGGTCGATATAGCTCAACAGTTCAACACAAGAGCGCTTGTCGGCTTCGCGCCCCGGCTGTTCTAGCTGCTCAATAAAGGCTCGTTTTAACACCCGCAGGTTAGCATCAGAAAAGCTTAGCAGCCCGCGCTCGGCACTGAGCACCAGCAAATTGAGATAGCGCGATCGCAACAAAAAAATGGCTCCCAGCCAGATAGCGGCTGCAATCAGCACCTCTAGCAAAAAGACCCGACTTTGAAAAGAAACGCTGCTGCGACCCAGTTGGTTACAAAACCAGATGGTCAATAAAATCCCCACCCCGGTACTGCCCATCGACAGCGGTTCAGCAATCCCCCCGATAAACGACTGTAGCCGCCCGCGACTGCTATCAGGAATCGGCTGAAACAGAATAGGGCGGGTGCTGGCAACTAGGGTATAGCGCAACCACTCATC
Source organism: Almyronema sp. (assembly GCF_052168255.1). Lineage (NCBI taxonomy): Bacteria > Bacillati > Cyanobacteriota > Cyanophyceae > Nodosilineales > Nodosilineaceae > Almyronema > Almyronema sp. The sequence goes on from NZ_JBQLZL010000037.1 coordinate 2,460, forward strand.
CATAAACTTAAGCACCACCAGCCCCACCAAAAGGCTAGATGAACCTAGCAGCGTCGGCCAGCTCAGCACCAGTGAAAGGCTGCCCAGGGTTAAGATCACCAGCGGCAGTAGCATCGTCACGGTAAAGACCCCGGCTCGTTCAATCAAACGGCTGGAGGTAAACCACTGGGTCAAAAGCTCCATCAAGCCCAAAATGCCGCTAAAGATGCCTAAAAAGGTAGCGATCGCCTGGGCATCTAAAGTCGCGTCTAGCTGTAGCAAATACTGAAACTCAACCAGATACATCACCGCTTGCCCCAAGGCAAAAAAGCTAAACAGCAAAATCACATACTGCCGCGTTGAGCCTCTTAGCCGCCGGGTAGAGTGGTTAGAAGCGTTGTCTTCGGTTCGCTTGAGCGATTCTGGAAAAGCATGTTCGTAGCGATCGCTGATGTAGATCAAAATGCCGCCCCCCACCAGCATCATCAAGCAGGCCAGCACAATCACATTTTTTAGCCCCAGCAGCCGCAGTAGCAGGTAAATCGAAAAGCCGCTGAGAACGTCAGCTACCAGGTTGCCACTACTGATAATCGGATAAGAGCGTTTAATCTCGCGGATGTTGAATAGCTGATTGGCCGTTACCGCTACGTTGAGATCATTGAGGCTGTAAATCGCTTCTACCCAAAGCCGCATAACAAAAACGGTAATAGCCGCCAGCGCGGGCAGCGCCATACCCAGCCAAAACAGCGGCAGCGGCAGCGCCATGAGCAAAGCAATCAAAACAATCACCCAGCGCAGCGGCAACAAACGCTGCAGCCAAGCATAAATAAAGCTGAGGCCGAAGCCGACCACCGCGCTAAAAATATAAATCAACGGCAAAGACTGAGCGCCATACTGCCCCAAAAAGAGCGCCGCTGAACTCACCTCCAACCACAAAATCCCCATTGAGGTCGCGGTATAAAAGGCAAACATCAGCAGCGTGCGGTGACCTTCTCCTGAGCGCAGATTGACAATTTTAAGCAATCTTTGCTTAGAGAACAGCGGAGTCGAAAGGCGCGTCACAGTCATGGGTACGTTGAGCGTTTTTGGGCAGAGAGGCGTGATGGCAATGATTTGCCCTTAAAATAACAGTCTGCTTTGCCGCAGTCCATGAGCAAGATGCCCGTTCTAGAGTTAACAAGAGCGCTCTGGCGAGTTAAAATCAAAAATCTGGCTACTTTGGGGCTTGCAGCTTAAAGCAGGCTGAAGGGTCAGGCTTTAATCATACTGCCCGTCTCACATTTGCTGAGCCATGAAGCACACACTCTCTGTTTTAGTTGAAGATGAAGCGGGTGTTCTAACCCGAATTGCGGGTTTGTTTGCCCGTCGGGGGTTTAACATCGAAAGTTTAGCGGTGGGGCCAGCAGAACAGGTCGGCATCTCCCGCATTACGATGGTGGTGCCTGGAGACGATCGGGCGATTGAACAGCTCACCAAGCAACTTTATAAGCTGATCAACGTGCTGAAAGTTCAGGATGTTACAGAAGTTCCCTGCGTTGAGCGCGAATTAATGTTGCTTAAAGTGAATGCCAATAGTGTCACCCGTTCTGAAGTGGTGGGGTTGGCTCAAATCTTTAGAGCCAGGGTGGTGGATGTTTCCGAAGAGTCTTTAACGCTAGAAGTGGTGGGTGATCCGGGTAAGCTGGTTGCCATTGTGCAGGTGCTAACCCGCTTTGGCATTCGGGAGATTGCCCGCACGGGTAAAATCGCGCTGACGCGTGAGTCTGGGGTTAACACTGAGTATTTAAAGTCATTGGAAAGCAAGCTGGGTACCGCCTGAGTCAGGGGGCAACTCCCGACTCAGGTTGGAGGCTTACTTGGTGGCGCACAATAGACCGTAGCGCAGCAGCCCTTTTTGGTAGCCTTGACTCATCAGCCGCAGGGCAAATGCCCCTTGAATGGCGGGCCATCCGGCCTGGATCAGACCACTGACCGCTTCTAGATTGAGGGCTGAAAACATGACTTCATCCCAGAAGGGCGCAACTGCGGTTGACCAATCAGCCGTTGTGATATTTTGAAAGCCAATTCCCTGGGCGATCGCTTCGTATTCGGGCAACGAAATCACGTAGGGCAAGCAGTACACCTGATAGATGTCTTCTAAATGTTTTTGCTCGGTGGCGGTTAGTGGGCCTGCTAGCGAGTCGGTGGGGCGATGACACCAAGTTGCCATCAAAAACGTCCCTCCGGGTTGCAAAAGCTGAAAACACTCTTGCAAAAACTGGCGTTTATCGGGCATGTGTTCGCCGCTTTCCATTGACCAGATCAGGTCAAACTGGTTGTCTTCAAAAGGGGTATTGAGAGCATCTACCACTTGAAAGGCGGCGTGGGGCAGTTGAGCCGAGTCGGCCAGTTTAGCAGCGATCGCTCGGGCTGTTGCTCGCTCTGCTTGCACAGGGCTAAGGGTGATGCCAATAGCGGCGGCTTTAAATTTTTCGGCCAGATACAGCGTGCTACCGCCAATCCCGCAACCTACGTCTAAAATGTGGCTGGCTTGGCTAACCTGTCCCCAGGCTAAGAGGCGATCTATTAGCTCAATTTGGGCTTGACGGCGCTCTTTGCGCTGGCGGCCTGTGGCTCCGTAATAGCCATGATGCATGTGTTCTCCCCAAACCTGCTCCCAAAGCAGGGAAGAGGTGTCGTAAAACTGCTGAATTTGCTGGTAGAGGCTAGAAGTCATGGCATTTGGATGGGAAGTTGGCGAAATTGACACCGATTGACCCCGATGAAATCAGAATCCATGAAAAGATGGTTGTCTAAGGATTGTATAAACGCGACAATCATAAACTTTATTTTCCTTTCTTACGATCATTGAGATGACCGTCTCTAGAACGATTTGTTCGGGTTTTTTGGCGCTGATTGCCATTGGTACTTTGCTGTTGCTGCTGCCCTTTTCTACCAGCAGCGGTGAGTGGAATAGCCCGCTGGTGGCTCTTTTTACCTCAACCTCAGCTGTTTGTGTGACGGGTTTGATTGTCGTCGATACGGGTAGTTACTTTTCGCCCCTGGGGCAAGCCATTGTGCTGTTGCTGATTCAGGTGGGGGGGCTGGGATACATGACTGCAACTACCTTTTTGCTGTTGCTGCTGGGGCGACGTTTGGGGCTGCGCGATCGCTTGGCCATTCAGCAGTCAATGGATAAAACCGAGCTATCAGGGGCGCGATCGCTGATTGTTTCTATTATTTCAATGACCCTGGTGTTTGAGATTACGGGGGCTTTGCTGTTAATGCCCGTCTTTTTAGCAGACTATGACCAGGGCTTTGGGCTGTGGCTTGCGGTTTTTCATAGTATCAGTGCTTTTAACAATGCTGGGTTTAGCTTATTTGCCGATAGTTTGGTTGGCTATGCCCAATCGCCGCTGGCCAATGGGGTGGTGACCGGGCTGGTGATTTTGGGGGGAATTGGCTACCGCGTAATTATGGAAGCGTTTACCTGGCTGCGCGATCGCTGGCGCGGCGGTCGAGAGCGAATCGTTTTCTCGCTGCATTTCAAAATTGTGACCAGTACAACGGTCGTTTTGCTGATTTTGGGGACAGTGGCGCTGTTCTTTACCGAATTTGACAACCCCGATACGCTGCGTTCGCTCAGCCTTGGGGATAAACTGATTGCGGCCTGGTTTCAGTCAGTTGTCACCCGTACGGCGGGGTTTAACAGCATTGATATTGGCGCGATGGAAAGCGTTTCCCTCTTTATCATTATTGCGCTGATGTTTATTGGTGCTAGCCCCGGTAGTACCGGGGGGGGGATTAAAACCACAACAGCTCGAATTTTGTTTGTTTGTACGCGGGCGGTACTCCAGGGTAAAGAGCAGGTAATTTGCTATCAGCGGGAAATTCCGCCTTCTCGCGTGTTGAAGGCTATTAGCGTGGTCGTCGGCTCGGCCTTTACCGTGATTGCTGTGACTACGTTAATTTCAATCACTGACTCTGGCTTTTCGTTTATTGATATTTTGTTTGAGGTGGTGTCAGCGTTTGCCACCGTAGGGCTTTCAACCGGAATTACCGCCGATCTTTCGGCTGCGGCCAAGCTGTTTTTAATCGTCACCATGTATGTAGGACGGGTGGGGGTTTTGTTGGCGATGGCGGCTTTGTTGGGCGATCCCAGTCCTAGCTCAATTCATTATCCCGAAGAAGATTTGCTAGTGGGTTAGCCGTCATGCCCCGCCGATCGCTTAGAGATACCCTCGATCGCCTGCTGCATACACCGCTGGCGGAGTTCACGCTGATTGGCCTGATTTTACTCTCCGTTGCGCTGGTGGTTTTAGCGGTCATGCTGGAGGGGACGGGGTGGAGCGATCGCCTGATTAACCCGCTGCAAAGTTGTTTAACCAGCCTCTTTATCGTTGAGCTGAGTATTCGCTACGCGATCGCCCGCAAAAAGCGGCGATTTTTTCGCAACTACTGGTTGGATATTCTAGCGGTTTTGCCGTTTATTCACGCCTTTCGGATTTTGCGATTGCTGCGGATTTTGCGGCTGCTGCGGGTTGGCATTTTGCTCAATCGTAACCTCAACTATTTGTCTTCTACCTTGTCGGCTGGCGTGGGTGCCCAGATTGGCATTTTTGTCATTATTGGGCTAATTACGCTGGTAGGCGGCTTAGGCATTTACCTGATAGAAGGTTCGCTTAACCCGCAGATCGATTCTCTTTCAGAAGCTTTTTGGTGGAGCTTGCTAACGCTGGTAGCCGGAGAGCCTGTTGGCGGCGACCCGCTCACCCACGCGGGTCGCGGGCTGACCTTGGTAGTCATGATGGCAGGACTGACGCTGTTTGCAGTCTTTACTGGCGTTATTTCAGCGGTTATGGTGCAACGTTTACGCGACGTGCTGGAGTTAAAAGCTTTGGAACTAGACGAACTCCGAGAACATGTGGTGATTTGCGGCTGGAACCGGGAAGGTCACCTCATTGTTGAAGAACTGTTAGCCGACCGAACCCTGCAAGCGCAAGCCATTGTGATTGTGGCTGAGTTTGCTGAAACACCAGCCTCTACCCTCAAACCGCTCAACCGCTCAAACATCTATTTTCATACGGGTGACTACACCACGCTGGAGGTGCTAGAGCAAATTGGCATTCGTCAAGCAGCCCGCGCCATTTTACTGGCTGATTCGAGTCGGCGTCGCAGCGATCAAGATCGCGATGCCCGCACCGTACTGGCGGCTTTGACGATTGAAAAGCTCAATCCAGCCATTTACACCTGCGCTCAACTGTTAGACCGTCGCAACGATGTGCAGCTTAAAATTGCTGGGGTTGATGATGTGATTGTTGCCACTGAGGTTACCAGCCACCTGATTGCAACTTCAGCCCGCAATCAAGGGTCTGTAGAATTGCTAACAGAGTTGCTAACCGTACAAACAGGCAATCAGTTTTATAAAGTAGCTTTGCCGCTAGCCTGGGTGGGGCGTTCCTTTGAAACGGTAGCCCGACAGCTTAAACACGAGTTTGATGCCTTGCTGGTGGCGATCGAGCAGCGACCCCAAACGGGCGATCGCCTGACGCTGGTTAACCCGACGAACCAAACCCTTTTGCAAAGGGGCGATTATCTGGTGATAATTGCTCGTTCAGCCCCGCGCCTAGAAAGGTGAAAGCGGCGGAGACAACAACCGCCGCCAATGGCTCAGCGCGGTCTGCGGCTCTGGCTAGCGCTTATCGCCTGCCCTGAGCCGCAAACGGCTGCCAGATCAAGTCAGAGAAGCTTCTTCTCTCACCAGCTTGTCCCAACCGAGATCCTTCAAACTGCTGTTGCGGCGTAGCGGTCGGGTGACCAGTTCTAAAATGTCACGCGCATTGCTAAACCCGTGAATCTGGGCAAAGGTAAACTCGACTGACCACTTGGTGTTGATGCCGCGAGCTTCTAGAGGGTTGGCGTGAGCCATGCCAGTAATAACCAGATCTGGTTTGAGCTGATAAATACGCTGAATTTGGTTGTAGTTGTCAGGCTTTTCGACAATTTTGGGGGTGGGTACGCCCATTTCGTGGCAGGTTTGTTCTAGCAGCTTTAGTTCAGCCGCCTGGTAGCGCTTATCCATATAGGGAATGCCGACTTCATGGACGCTCATGCCACAGCGAGTTAAAAACCGAGCCATTGAGACTTCTAGCAAATTGTCTCCCATGAAGTAAACTGACTTGCCGCGAATAAGCTGCAAGTAGTCTTCCAGCGATTGCCAGATTTTGGCTTCGCGCTCTTCTAGCCCTTGGGGTTCAATGCCAAAGACCGAACAAATTTTTTCGATCCAGGCGCGGGTACCATCCGGCCCAATGGGGAATGGCGCACCAATGAGCTTACATTTACGGCGACGCATCAACGTTGAGGCTGTGCGGGAAAGAAACGGATTGATGCCAGCGACGTAGTACCCTTCTTCTAAAACAGGCAGTTCGGTGTAGCGCTTAGAAGGTAACCAGCCAGAAACCTTAATTCCCTGCTTTTTCAGCTCTAGCGTCATTTGCGTGACGACAGGATCGGGCACTGAGCCAAACAGCACCAGTGGCGGATGATCGACGTAGTCAGATTCTGAAGCGGCTACTTCTTCTTTTTTGCGACCAAAATTGAGCAGTTTGGTGATGCCACCGCGTTCTTCTTTTTCGGCGGCAGCGCTGGGGGCTTCGCTGGGGCAGCGGTGAGCCATTGCCGCTAGCACCGTGTCTTCACCCTGCGTAAAGGCATAGTCTAAACCGTTGGCTCTGGCAACCACAATGGGTATGCCGATTTCGGCTTCGAGCCGGGGGGCTAAGCCTTCGAGATCCATTTTGATGATTTCGGTGGTGCAGGTGCCAATCCAGACAATGACGCTGGGATTGCGATCGCGCTTAATCTGCAAACACAACCGCTTAAGCTCGTCGTAATCGTTGAGCTGAGCGGAGATATCGCCCTCCTCTAGCTCAGCCATGGCATAGCGGGGTTCAGCAAAGATCATCACCCCCATAGCATTTTGAAGAAAATAGCCGCAGGTCTTAGTGCCAATCACCAAGAAAAAGCTATCTTCAATTTTCTGGTAGAGCCAAGCCACGCAGCTAATCGGACAAAACGTATGGTAATTGCCAGTTTCGCACTCAAACTCCAGGGCTTGGGGTTGGGTATGGGCAAGCGTCATGATAGTCTCTTCTCTCAACAAAAATGAATCAGTGTTAGTTCGGGGGAATTACGTGCGGACTTTGTGCTGAGGCCGGATCCGGGCACAAGATTCATCCATTTCTCGCGGTAGGGGCTGATGCGAGGGATCGAGCTTAAACTCGGCGGGCAGTTGGGAGCCTTTTAACATGCGAGGCTTTTCTGGCAGGGCTTCTAAGGCTTCATCTGGATTAAAGTTAAGACCCAAAGCGGCCACAATGCGATCGGGGTTGCTGCTGAGGTCAACCACTAGCGGCAGTAGCTGGCTTAATTGCGGTTCCAAAATAGCGAGCGTAGCCAAGATAAAGCTAGAAGACGGGCGACGCTGGCCTTGGCAGGTCACCCAAACCCCCAAACGTACAAGCCAAGAACGATTTTCACGGTAATAATCTAGCCACTTCTGGCGTAGGGTTTGGCGCAGTTGTTCAGTATTCACGGAAGCCTCAGTCTGGATTCAACGCAGGCAATGCTGTGGGGGCAAGCCTATTAGCCGAAAAAAGTAGATTTACTCAAATGAGTCTTGAGCATCCGGCAGCATGGGCGTTACTTCAGCGTCTTCCGCTTCGATTGTTTTGGGTGTGCCGTTGTTGTCAAGCGCCATTTCAGGATCAAAGTTAAGCCCTAACACTTCGACTAAGGCGTCTTCATCAGAGTTGAGCTGATAAAACGGCACCATAAGATTAGAAAGCTTTGGCTCAATCGCATTGACCACACCCAAAACCAAAAATGACGAAGGACGGCGACCGCCATCTGGCGTTCTCACTGACGTTTGACGCATTTGTAGCTCTAACCACGGGCGGTTGGCTTGAACGTAGTCCAGCCATTTTTGCCGAATCACCGAGGTAAAGTTTTCAAAGAATGCCATGCGTTTGCCTCACTCTAGATTGCAAATCAGTAAACCGATGAACGGACGACTTGAAAAGTCGTACACAGGATAATACTGCAGCAATCTATCACCGTCCGACGCGATCGCAAATGAGTTTATATTTCGCTAAACCATCATCAGGTCTAGTTCGTCTTCAGCCGGGGTTGGGGCTGCTGGCGGATTTAAATAGAAATCAGAAAGCAGCGCAAACAGTTCGCGATCGGCAGCATCTTTGGGCACCACGCCTTCAGGAGCCGCTAAAACCTGATCGGCAATATTGAGGTAATACTGGCAAACGGGCAGTAGAGAAGGATCGGTTTCCGCCATTTCAAAAATAGTCTTACCCTTAACGCGAGAAACGCGGATATCTTCAATCAGCGGCAAAATTTCGAGTACGGGCATAGGCACCGACTCAATATACTTGTCGATCAGGTCGCGCTTAGAGGTACGGTTGCCGATTAAACCTGCTAGACGTAGGGGGTGAGTTCTGGCTTTTTCGCGCACAGAAGCAGCAATGCGATTGGCCGCAAACAGGGCATCGAAGCCGTTATCGGTGACGATCATGCAGTAGTCTGAGTAGTTTAGCGGCGCAGCAAAGCCGCCACACACCACGTCACCTAGCACGTCAAACAAAATGACATCGTACTCGTCAAATGCGTTTAGCTCTTTTAGCAGCTTCACGGTTTCGCCAACGACGTAGCCGCCGCAGCCTGCTCCGGCTGGAGGCCCGCCCGCTTCAACACAGTCAACGCCGCCGTAGCCTTTGTAAATGACATCTTCAGGCCAGATGTCTTCGTAGTGGTAGTCCTTCTCCTGTAGGGTATCGATGATGGTGGGAATTAAAAAACCCGTCAGGGTGAAGGTGCTGTCGTGCTTGGGGTCGCAGCCAATCTGCAACACTTTTTTGCCACGCTTGGCTAAAGCGACCGAGATATTGCAGCTCGTCGTGGATTTGCCAATGCCGCCTTTGCCATAAACAGAGAGTTTCACGCTAGTCGTCTCCAATATTACGTCTGAGCTACTTGAAATTGCCTCGTGCCAGTGCCAAAGCCAACACGCGGTTTTCGACTCGCTGATTGCATTATGAGGAAAGCCTCAGACCAAAGGGAAGGGGACTTCAAAACAATTAACCCTGTTAGACAAAGCCAGATAGTGCAAAGCGCTTTGAGTGCTAAAAGAGTTTGTTTGAATAAAAACCTTTAGTCTATTCTGGCTAACTATCAATTTTTAGGGCTTCACTTTATAAAAAGCAGAACAAAAGAAAAAAATTGATTAGCTATCAGCTTTGACTTAACCCGGCAAGGGGCTAGCTGAGGCGGGGTTGAAAGGGCGATCGCTGCTAAAAGTCAGGTTGTAGCTAAAAGCAGAAGGCTAGAGGCAGATTGAAAGCTTTTCTGTCAGAGGCTAGTCGCTGTTTGAGTGTCTTGACGCGGGTGCCTACAGCAATAACTCAAGCTATTCGCCTGCCGCCACTTGAGCAGTCGCTATCATCAGCTAAAGCTACCTACGCAACCGTTGAGCAGCCAAAGTGGGGGTTGTTCCCTGTGTTTGAGCGGCCTACTTTAGCGATCGCTTTAACTGCGAGTTGGCCTCAGGCTGGTGTGCTCAGCAGCGGCTAGGTAACGGTTGGTGTGATGGCAAAAAATTCGCCCAGCGAGTTTTGTACTGGCTGGGCGGGTGAAGACTGCCAAGTTTGTTACGAATCATCAAGTTGACGGCTTGGTTAACTATCGTTACGGGATAGCTCTGAAAAAGCTACTAAGTTGTTGTTGCCAGGGAAGGTTAAGACCTAAAAAGTTGTCACTGATCTAAGTTTCAATCCAAGCTTTTTCAGCATCACTAAACCCTGCATGGCTTTATCTAGCACGTATCACCTTGAGAAGTTTGCGACTCAATTGGTTTAGGGCAAAGCCCCCGCCCTGCAACACCGTAAGCAAAATAATTCCGCAAGCTGCTTAGCTTAGATTGTTTACGGAAAAGCGATGTTTGCGAAGTTGCCGGACGCTCAATCTCTGTGTAGTTTTTTCTAAATCCCTCAACCCATTGACTCCCAACGGAAAGGAGTGGTTATAGTTGGGGCAACCCAATTAACCACCCCGCCTCGTGACGATGCTTCCTTGGGATTATCTTGCGATGCTCCTTTGGAGCCGCTTCACGAACGCCCATACTCTCATCGCTCAATCTCAATCTGATCCCTCTACCTGGCATGATTGGATTGAAAACCTGCGCCAGCATCCGCTATGGGCTGGAATTGTAGGACTTATTGGAATTCTCATCGCATTCATAACTTTTGGTGATTCCCTATCTGGCTTCCTTGGCCTCTTTGGTCTAGAATCACTCTTTCGCCGCGATCGCGCTGTTGAGCAAGACCTCCTAGATATTCGCACCAAGCTGCTCTATCGTCTCCAGCGAGAGGTCAAAACCCGTTTAGAAAATTCCCTGCACGAGCTGGTCAAGATCGATCTCCAGATGGAAGATCAGCGTCAGCGCGTCGGCCAGCCAAAGCTGCCGCTAATTGCGGAAGATCCAGAACCGCCTCCACAGCCGCAGCCGTTTCGCTCTTTGATGAATCGAGTTCTGAGGCGTTTCAAAGCGCCAGATCCTTCACCTCAGACGATCGCCCCAACTCAAAGAATTCTCTCCGTCTTTGAAAGCGCTGATATTCAAGGCAAGCTGCTCATTCTAGGTGAACCAGGTTCCGGTAAAACAACGGAGTTGCTGACCTTAGCCCAAGAGCTGCTGGCTAAAACCGAGCAGGATGAACTAGCCCCAGTTCCCATCATTTTTGAGCTATCCACCTGGAAACCAGATACGCCGCTAGATAAGTGGCTCACAGCTCAGATCAAAAGCATCTACAAAATTGACGAAGCGGTGAGCCAGCAGTGGCTAAACGAGCAGCAGCTTTTACCGCTGCTAGATGGTTTAGATGAGTTAGGGCTAGCGCGGCAGCAGCAGTGTGTTGAGAAGATTGATCAGTTTTCAATCGCCTATCCCTACCTAGCGGTCTGCTGCCGCCGCGAAGAATATGAAGCGGGACAACAACATCTTGAGTCGCTCAATGGGGCTGTTTACCTCAAACCATTGACGGACTTGCAAATTCAGGACTATCTCAGGGATCTGCACCGCGATCGCTTGTGGT
>NZ_JBQLZL010000037.1:13682-65144 GCF_052168255.1 Almyronema sp.
GAGTTTTTGATTGAGGAGATGCAGCCATCTTGGTTAGAGTCAGCTTCAGATAGGCGTAGCTATCGGCTGATTGTTGGGCTGAGTTTCGGGCTGAGTTTCGAGCTAGTTTTTAGGCTGGTTTCCGGGTTAGAGGGGGGGCTGATTTTGGGGCTGATTTTCGGGCCAATTTTCGGTAATCTTCATTACATTGAACCATTAGAGCAACTGAGCTGGTCAACTCAGAAGGGGCTAAATCATGGGGTAATCGTTGGGATAATTATAGGGCTCATTGCTGGGCTGATGGATGGCCTAACACACGGGCTACTTCGCGGTTTGTCTTTCGGGCTGGCAGGCGGGCTAATGGGCGGGCTGATTATTTCAAGAATTGAGATCAAAAGTGTTCCCAATCAGGGAATTCATAAGTCTGGGCAAAATACGCTGTTTCTCTGGTTACTTTTCGGGCTACTTTTAGAGCTAATTGTTGGGAGGCTTCATGGGAGGATTTACGTGCTCCTTGGCGGGCTGTTTTTGGCAATAATCATTGGGCTAAGGCCAGTAATTCAACATTATGTCCTAAGATTTGTGATAGCCCAAAAAGGTTATTTGCCCTGGGATATTGTTCTCTTTTTAGAGCATGCCACGCAGTTACGCTTCATTCAGCGCACGGGTGGTCGCTATCGCTTCATTCACGACCTGCTGCGCAAGCACTTCGCCTATGGTGAATTGCCACCCCATCTTTTGCCCGTAGCTCCCCGCAAATAATCACCCCTGTAGGAGTTGGGCACTGCTGCCCCTTCTACTTAACTTGAATACCCCTGGCTGCCCAAAACTCAATCCGTTCTTGTTGGGCTTTTTTGATTTCTGCTTGTCTAACAGCTTCGCTCTGCTCAAGTGAGTTACGAATCACCGAAATATAAACCACAGCCAGCGCTAGTCGATTCCAGTTGGGCTGGTTAAGCGTGTAGAGAATACCACCTGCTAGCACCGTCCAACCCACTGGCCCTAGAACCAGCGCGATCGCCTGACTCATACCCATATAGACCGCAAACGGTAGCGTAACGCCGATGGCATTAGTTAGCGCACCTAAGAGCGTACTAGCCATCAGATAAACTCCAAAACCGCTCATCCGTGCGACGGCCATCGTTCCCCCACTGGCTAGCCAAGCTTCCACACTAGGATCATCGCTGTTTCGCTTCATTTCCAGAATGATTTTTTCGCGCTGCTCTGGGGTGAGCTTGTCTAGCATGTCTTGGAATAGCTTAGTCACCACAGCGTTTTCAATATCTTGAGTCGGTAGCTGTTTCCATCGCCGCCCATTCAAGGTTGCTTGCCAGTTAATTCCAATCTGGTCAGCCACATCTGTAACCACCTGCTTCCACGACTTATCCCAAAACAGTTGACCAACAGAGCCTGCTCTCAGGTACTTAATATGGTTGCAGAGCGTGCCAGCCGAATCACCAAAGCCTGAACCCGTCAGCTTAGATAAATTAGCTCGTTGCTCAGGCGTCGCCGCTTTGACCAATTCATAAAATTCACGCATGGAAGAAGCTCAAATATCCGCTAAAGTCTACTCCCATCATCGGTTTCTTTCTTGATAGACCCGACAATAAGCCGCAAAATCGCTGAATCTTCAACCCTGCTTCACTAGTAGATAAACTGCATCTCGCTCCTATCTCCCCTCACCGATCAACCCTTCCGGGGGGGGCGTGGGGCAACGGAATGCCCCACTAGGGGGCTTGGGGGGGACTAATCCCCCCAAGCATCAATCCACAACCCCACGTCAACATCTCCGTTACCGCCCCACCCGACTACTTCCCCAGCCAGAGCCGCTGCCAAGGGGGGTCTTTTTAGCCGTTACTGACCAATAATTCTTTAGGAGCGCGGGCACTAGCAAAGTGAAATTCGTAACCCCCTCCCCCTCCGGCTTTTTTCGCAGCGGTTTCATGACCACAGCCCGGTCAAATCGCGCCCGCTGACTTAAATAGCAATAGTCCAGAAGGTTGGCACCCCAATGCTAAAACAAGACGTGAAACGAGAGCGTTCTGAAAGTCTACAGCCGCTTCGTTACTCACCTATTCAGACATTTAGCAGCAGCTCACAAAGATTTAGTAGCCGCTTACAAAAACGGTTCTGTATTGTTTCCTGATACAGAACTATCGTAAAGCTGGGTTGCTAGCAGTTCGCCGCGCATGACAGTGACCGCTTGACCGCTAATTTCAACCCGATCGCCTCTGCTTTTAACCTGCAAAACTCCCCCTCGTTTAGAAACCTGATGCGCCAAAAACTCATCCTTACCCAATATTTGCTGCCAGTAAGGTGCCAGTGAGCAATGAGCCGAACCCGTTACCGGATCTTCATTGATACCCGCTGCTGGCGCAAAATAGCGAGAAACAAAATCTACCGTTGCCGCTTCTCCTTGGCTGGTGACAATAACCCCCTGACGAGGCAAAAGCTGCATCAAGGCAAAGTCAGGTTGCAATAGGCGAACGTGCTGTTCTGAGGCCAGTTCAACCAGGTAATTGGTGCTGCTTTTGCCAATAAACTTTAGATCAGCCCCGCGCAAAGCTTTGAGCAAGTCTGGATCGCTGGCGATCGCTTCGACGGGTTGAGTCGGGAAGTTAAGCGTAATCCAGCCGTTTTCATAGGTGGCTGTGAGTAAACCGCTGCGGGTATGAAAACGAGCGGTCTGATCGGGGGCAAGATGGCCTTCATCCCACAGCACATGGGCGCTGGCCAGGGTAGCGTGGCCGCAGAGGTCAACTTCAACGGCAGGGGTAAACCAGCGGAGATCGTAACCATCTGCTTGGGGAACCAAAAAAGCGGTTTCAGAAAGGTTCATCTCAGCCGCGATCGCTTGCATCCAGCGATCGCTAGCAGCTTCAGCGAGAACACAAACAGCAGCCGGGTTTCCGGCGAAGGGTTGAGCGGTGAACGCATCAACCTGGCTAACAGTGAGTGGGGTTTGAGGCATAAATATTGATCAAATCGAGCTAATCTATTTTGATTCGTAGTAGCGCTGTTCGAGCCAAACCCGTAAAGCTTGCTCAGAATCAAAGGTTTGACGGCTCTGCGTGATGGGGTCATAAACTTCCCAGTAGCGCCCCTGTTTTGAACAGTAGCGCTCGTTGATCTGGGGCTGGTCGTTGGCAGCCAGCCAGTTAAGCAACTGGGTCGCTAAAGTTCTAGCAAGCGGAGCCATCTGAGCTAGCCTATTGGTTGGGCTGGCAGCCTTGTTAGCTTTGAGCCAGGAATTGGATACGCGCATGAGCAATCCCTTTCGTCAGTGACTTTTCCACTGTGGCTGAGTTTGCAGGCCGGGAGAAGGTACAAAGCGCTCTAATCTAGCTAGTACAGTTTTATTTTTTGCAACTGGTCTACCTGTTTTGGCGGGAACTGTACCAGTCGCTTGTAGCTGCTTTTATGGCTCTTTTATCAATCTAGGAAAAATCGACGAATTTACGTCATCTTGGCCTTTGCGCACTTAAGGGTTGCCCCCAGAAAGCTTTTCGTTCTGCCTCCTGCCTTTAGCCCCCTGCCTAACGTTACTGACGCCCCTATGAGGCCGACTGCTTTAACTGGGTTTGTAGGTCGGGCGTGGGGCCAAAAATACGATCGGTAAGACGGACATACCAGGCCGCTGCTTGCACCTGGATGATGTAGGCCATGGCAATAATTAAAGCAATTTCAGAACCTTGTTCTTTGCCAAAGGCGGTCATCGCGATCGCCAATGCAATCGACAGGTTGCGCATGACAGTGCCATAAACAAGCGCGATCGCATCCCCCCGGTTAAAAAAGACCTTACCGACGACGGTGCTGAGTAGAAAATTGCCCAGGTATAAAATGCTCAAAGGAATTAAAAACGAAAGCAGTTCTAAGGGATTGGCCACAATGTCTTTGGCTTTAAGCGCCATAGCGACAAAGACGATACCTAAAACGCCGATGGTGGAAAAAGCTGGAAACTTTTGCTTAAGGGTTTTGTTGTACTTATCGGCTCCAACGATACGAATGAGCACAGTGCGGGTGACAAACCCCAAAATCATCGGCAAAAAAACAATTATCACAATCTGTTTAAAGATGCTGGAGAGGGGAATTTCTACCACCGTCCCCATTAGCCATTTGGCATAAAACGGTGTGGCCACAGAGCCAAGAATCAGGCCAATCACGGTCATTTTAATCGCCGCACTCAGGTTTCCTTTGGCAAAACCTGTCCAAGAAATAGTCATGCCACTGGTGGGTAAGAGGGAGGCCAACAGCAGCCCCAAGGCCACCAATGGGCGATCGCCAAAAAAAATCTTGCCCATAGCAAACGCAAAAAACGGCACCCCGGCAAAGTTAATCACCTGAGTAATCACCTGCACTTTGGTATCACCCCCCGACAGCACCTTCTGAATCTGGAGGTTAATCATCATGGGATACACCATGAGGAAGGTTAGAGGAACAATCAGCGATTTTAGCGGGGCCGGATTAGCCAGCGCCCCAACAACAATACCCGCCACCATAAAGGCCGGGATAGACCAGACTAGATTTTTTTGGATAAAGGCTAAGGCTTTCCACATGGCAGTCGTCTCCTTTTGGGCAGTGAGTAATGCGGTTTTGGACGGTATATCTAGCGGTTTTGGCTGGGCAATCCGGATTGCTGCCACGCCATCATGCCGCCTGTGATGTTAACTATCTGGCGAAAGCCCAGAGCAGCCAGAGTTTTCGCCGCAATGGGGCTGCGATGAGCCGTCAAGCAAATGACGGCAATGGGCTGATCTGGAGGCAGTGCCCTAAACCACTGCGGCAGCACCCAGGGGCGCAGAAAAGGCACTTGCCCCATCAACAGGCGAGGTAAGCTCAGGTTGATAGCCGTGGGGGCATGCCCCAGGGCATATTCAAAGCGGCTTCTAACGTCGATCAGGTGCCAAGATTCCGTCAGTTGAGCAAATTCTTGGGGGGACAAGTCTCGAATATGGAGCGGTGAGGTAGACGGCATGGTGCAGTTTGCTCACAAAGTAAAGGAACAGCAGTCTAAAAAAACGGTGGCTGCGCTGGCCACAACCAGTTTGAGCGGCGGCGGGTAGCGCTTTGGCAAAGTTGATTAGCCGTTTGCGCCTGGAAATAGCGACTGCCACCGGAGACGGGGCTAAATCTTAAAACTGAAAAACCGTACGAAAACTGGCTAGCCAGATTGCTTCGTTAGCGCTGTCATGCTCCGGGTTCAGCACCACAAAAAATCCTGGAATCAGCGCTATATGTTCGTTTAGCTGATAGCGGTAAAACGTCTCTAGGTGCCAGGCGGAAGCGCCATCTATAGCCCCGCCAGAATTGGCAGTAACCTTAGGCGGCTGACCCACAATCAGACCCCCTAGATTGCCCCTGCCGCCTAGATTCGGCAGTCCCAAGGTTAAGGCCCAGTTGAACAACGTGGCTGCATCGCCCGCCGCGATCGCGCCGCTACTGGCCTCTGCCGTAGCAAAACTCAGCCCCGCCCAGCCTGATAGATTAACCCCTGACCCCAAGCGCAGGCTAGATTCTAAACCCAGATGATCGGCGGAAGTTGCCAAGTTGCCAAAGGGGGCATTGGCTAACCGACTGCCAGTTCCGCCGGCTACTGCCACGGCTCCTGGCGGATAGTAGGAATGGGCATAGGTTAGCCCCAAAGCCGTAGTTTTGCTGGGGTATATGGCTAGCTGAGCCAAGGCTGTATACCCACCCCCGAATATACCGACGGTGGGGTCACTCGCCGTATTTTCGCGAGACAGGTACCCCACGGCTAAAGAAACCCTCTCGCCAAAGTCGTATTGCCCCGTGATTCCCACCCCCGGAAAGCCCTGGTAGTAGATGGGGCTAAACCGCCCAAAACGAGACACCGCCCCCGAAATGCCGCTGGCAATACCTGGATTGAAGGTGGGTAGAACATTCATGCTGTAGGTGCCTTGGGCCGCATCTACCTGCACGCTCAGCGCTTCTCCCAGGGGAAAACGATAGAAAAACGAGCCAATATCGACCTCGTTTTGGTTAGAACGGTCAAAGGCTAACCGGGTCATCTGGGTGCCAGTGGCTTTAGCATTTAAAACCGCCGGATTGAGGACATCTAGGCGGAGGCGAAGTAAATCTTGCCCGGTAAAGCTGGTATCGAGGTTAAATCTGGCTCGACTGCCAAAGGTAAGGGCTTGAGGCAGGCGATCGCCGCTACCGTTGGGCTGATCACCCCCGCCTAGCTGCTCTACAGACAGCACAATTTCTCCCCGGAGTTGGGTCGTCGTTGAAAACGACTGGGTCGATAGTGCTGCTGTTTGGCCTTCTAGCGCGGTAAGGCGACTATCAAACAACCCCAATTCATCGGCAAATGCCTGTTGCAACCCCTGTAATACCTGCAGGTCGTTCTCCGTCATCGGCTCGCCTGCTGTTTGGGCTATGACAGCCGTTACGCAGGCATTGAGCGCTGCCGCAAACTCAAACCGGGTAAGGCGGCGATCGCCTCGAAAGGTGCCATCGCCATAGTCGACCAAACAGTCATAGCGCTCTACCAGGTTTTGTAAGGCTTGAAAAGCCCAGTCTGTAGGTGCTACATCCGTTAGCTGTGTCACTGTAGGTTGAGCCGAAGCCGTGGAGGCCAAAGAAAAGTGTTCTGCCTCAAACGCTTCTGTTTGCTCCCCCTGCGGGTTGAATGTTTGAGCCAATGGCGGAGGCTGGGCACATCCGGGTGGTGTCGGGCTGAGCAGCCACAAGCCCAACCCCACAGCAGGCAGCGATCGCAAAATGCTAAACTGTCCAGTCGTCAATCCGGCCATGTTCCATGATTTTGGGTAATCGGTAAAACTGACGGGGGCAAAGGTGGCGAAACGCCGTTCAACTAAGACATGCTCAATAGGCGGGTTGAATAGGGTGAAACCCAACAGCAGCGAGGTTTTGAGAGGTAACGCTAGCGTTATCCCCTACAGCAAACCTGAGCTTGACGCTACTCTAGACGGGAGCCGTAATGGGCACAGCAGCGAGGCGATCCATCACCGCCTGCATTTTCTCACTGGCCTCTAGCGCGATCGCTTTGGCTTCGGGGTTGTGAACCATCAAAAACATCGCTAACGGGTCAATCGCCGATACCTCGACTCGACCGTCATCATGGGCTTGCACCACCACGTTGCAGGGATACAGCACCCCGGCTTTGTCGTCGATTTGCAGCATGCGATAGGCAATCAGCGGATGGCACGCCCCCAAAATGGTGTAACGCCGGAAATCGACATCGAGCTTTTTCTTAAACGCCGCCTGGGCGTCAATCTCCGTGAGTACGCCAAAGCCTTCTGCTTTTAGGGCGGTGGTGACTTGAGCGATCGCTTGCTCAAAAGTGGCCTCAATAACCTTGCTGAAGTGATACATAACTAAAAAAACTGAAACAGTGTCAAGGAATGTTTTAAGCAATTGCAGAGGACTGCTTTTTTCTTATAGCATTAAATAACCATATAGTAAAATAACCAATAATTTTCAATTGCCTGTTGAAAAGCTAATTTGGCCTTTTTGCGGTTTGACAAGCGCTTCAGCTAGGGCTAATACCGATTCTCTAAAAGAAAGGTACAGATGAGACTGACGAAACGTATGCGGAGCAAAGACTGTTCAATTCAAAATCGAAAATCCAAAATCGAGAACTGATATAAGCAGTCTTTTTATCGGGGCAGTCTATTGACCTGGAGGACACAAACTCGGTACTGGGTTGACAAAATCAACTATCTAGCAAAATATAGCTATATAACTAAATAGTTAAATATTTTGTTTGAGTGAGTTAAGGCCGTTGGGTTTGAGTCGTCAGGCTGGACGGCAAACTTTTTAAGCCTGATTGGGCAAGGAGGGGCGCGCGATGGCAAACATTGTTGTAATTGGAGCTGGGTTAGGCGGCTTACCCGCCGCCTACGAGTTGCGACATTTATTACCGCAGCAGCACACAGTCACGCTCATTTCAGACAAATCTGAATTTACCTTTATTCCAGGGCTGATTCAGGTGGCGCTCAATCTAAAGCCGTTAGCGCATCTGCAGCTAGGGCTGGCTCAACTGGCTCAGCGCCACCGACTCAACTGGGTACCGGGAAAAGTGACCGCCCTTGACCCTAACGCTCAGGTGCTGAGCGTTGAAGGGCAAGGAACTATAGCTTACGACTACCTGCTAATTGCCACAGGGGCTTCCCTGGCGCTTGACTTAATTCCGGGGTTGGGGCCTCACGGTGGCTATACTCACTCCGTCTGTACCCCCGACCATGCCTTGGCCGCTCGTCAAGCATGGCTAGCCTTTCTGGAAAATCCTGGCCCGCTCGTTGTTGGGGCGGCTCCTGGGGCGGGTTGCTTTGGCCCCGCCTATGAATTTGCCTTGATTGCTGAGCAGGTGTTGCGTCGTCGGGGATTGCGGCAAAAAGTTCCGATCACCTATGTAACGCCAGAACCCTACGCTGGGCACTTGGGGGTTTCTGGGGTCAAACATGCCCGCGAACTGACGGCAGCGCTAATGCACCAACGGGGCATTAAGGTCATTGAGAATGCCGCCATTACCGCTGTGGCAGCCGATGCCGTCATTTTGGCCGACGGTTGCCGACTGCCCTTTAGCTACGCCATGATTTTGCCTGCTTTTCGTGGCGCTGAGTTTGTTCGTCACACCCCCGGACTCGGTGACGAAAAAGGCTTCATTCCGGTATTACCCACCCAGCGCCATCCCCAGTTTGCCAAGATTTACGCGGCTGGAGTCAGCATTCAACTGACTCAACCCGATCAAACCCCGGTGCCGATCGGCTTGCCCAAAAGCGGGCAGATGACCGAAGCGATGGCCACAGCCGCCGCCCACAACATTGCCGTTGATCTAGGCGCGATCAACGCTAGCCCCAACGTGCCCACCCTGGAGGCTCTTTGCTTTGCTGAGTTTGGTGACGTCGGCATTGCCTACATTGCCGCCCCCGTGCTGCCCGACCCGCAGACTGGCCAGCGAAAGCGATCCTATGCGGTGCGCGGCTCTTGGGTGGTTTGGGTAAAAGCGGCTTTTGAAGCGTATTTCATGATGAAGATTCGCTTGGGTGCGGGTATGCCCTGGTATGAGCGACTGGGGCTACGGACGCTGTTTGGGCTGCAAATGCTGCGGCAAATTCCGATCGCAGCGCCAGCGGTGGCTAACAGTGCTGAGTCGGCTGTGAATTAGTTCGCCATCGTTTGCCAATCCATCACCCTGTCCCTATCCCCATTTAGGCAACCGTTCATGATGAGAAGTGTCTCTCGCTTAATGCTAGGAATTGCTTTGGGAGCCTTGCTGCTGATCGCTCACCCCGCGATCGCCCAAGCTCAGCCGGAACCTGCTGAACTGGCCAAAGCCGTCGAAGAGATTGAAAATTTAGACGCCCTGCGCCGCACCCTGGCCGCCTCTCTGGCAGAGACTGCCACAGCTCCAACGGCAGAAACCCTAAAGCAGGTCTGCAAACCCGTTGGGATGAAAGCCATGCAGCTGAGTCAAGCCAACGGCTGGCAGATAAAACAAATCGCCAACAAGTATCGCAATCCCGCCCATGCCCCCGATAATCTTCAGGCTCAAATCGCCCTGGCTAAGTTTGAGCAAAATCCAGACTTAAAAGGCTTTTGGCAAACGGAAACCCAGGCAGGGGAGTCGGGGGTGCGCTATTACCGTCGCATTGATGTGGCAGCTAGCTGTCTGGCTTGCCACGGTGGCAAAAGCGATCGCCCTCAGTTTGTCAAAGACAACTATCCGCAGGATCGCGCCTATAACTTCAACGTCGGCGATCTGCGCGGGCTGTATGCCGTTTTTATGCCTGATGTGAAACAGGCGATCGCCGAAGCACTTACGGGTTCTTAAGCAGTAAGCCACAACTTGCCGTCGCTGGTGGCTCAACGCCCTGCCAGACCCATACCGTTCGTGATTGCAGAGCTTTTACCCCGATAGACGGCACTCAAGCATCCATCCGATTAAAAATCTGATTAAAAAGGAGATCTAACGATGACTGTTAAATCCGTAACCCGGTCTTTGCAGACTTCTGATATCACTGTGATGAGCAACGTCACCAGTATTCAGGTGAGGGGGAGCAAAATTACTAAAATTGGAGCAATGGCGGGGCAGGCAGGGGAAACCGCCGCATCCACCGCTGCATCCATTTATATTGATTTGGAGGTTAGCCAAAAGCAATCGTTGCCTGCCGTTCTCGGCTCAACCGAGGAGTTGGGCTTAATTCTCAGCAGTAAAGATGCGGTGGAACTAGGACTGCTGCTAGTGGCGATGGGACAGGAAGGTCAGTCTAGCGAACAGGTTGCAGCGACGTTGACGCGCCTGTCGCAGCTTATGGCTGAAGTTGGGTAAAAAGCGAGGGGTTGCCCTCAAGGAGAAAGGCGCTGAATGTGCCAATCGCCCGCCTCAGCCAGGGTATATAAAAAGCGATCGTGTAGCCGATTGGGTCGGCCTTGCCAAAACTCAAAACTGGTGGGCACGACCCGATACCCCCCCCAAAAATCTGGCAGCGGGATCTCGCGGTTGGTAAACTTACGCTTCATTTCTTCAAACTGCATTTCTAAAAGCTGTCGCGAAGAAATGACTGTGCTTTGTTGCGAAGTCCACGCCCCTAGCTGGCTGCCTCTAGGCCGACTTAAAAAATACTTTAACGACTCAGCCGTTGAAACTCGAAAGGCTTTCCCGGTAATGTGTAGCTGCCGCTCTAGCGGCAACCAGAGAAACAACAGCGAAACCTGAGCATTTTCGCTAATTTGCTGGGCTTTGCGACTCCCGTAATTGGTGAAAAATACAAACCCGCTGCTATCAAAGTATTTCAGCAGCACTGTGCGCTGAAAAGGGGCAGCAGCAGCGGTCGCTGTCGCCAAAATCATGGCGTTAGGTTCTAGCAGTTCTGCCGTACACGCTTGTTGAAACCACAGCTCAAACTGTTTGTAAGGATCGACGCTTAACGTCTGCCGTTGTAAACCCGCCTGCGTATACTCCCGGCGTAAGTCAGCAATATTCATACCTGCGTATCCGAATGTTTAGCCAACTTACCTATTGTGAAAGAAAATTAGGCCGCTATCCATGTTTGGCCTCAGCCAGCAAAGCCTGGAATGTAAAATCCCAGGCTACTATAGCGGTCGTCACCAGGTTGAGGCCACTTAAATGGCTGAACGCTTGCGACAGAGAACTTTTCCGTTTTGCCCTCTGCCTCTAGCCAGAGCGATCGCCCCTGTTAGACCTTAGCTGGCTCTACCGTCTCATCGGCGTGAAACCAGTCTGTGTGGAAGCTACCTTCTTTGTCTACCCGCTCGTAAGTATGGGCACCAAAATAGTCACGCTGAGCCTGAGTTAGGTTTTGGGGTAGGCGATCGCGGCGATAGCTATCAAAATAGTCGAGCGAAGCACTAAAAGCGGGCACTGGCACCCCGACTTGAGCCGCTAAAGCCACCACTTCACGCCAAGCTGTCTGCCGATCTAAGATGGTTTGCTTGAACTCAGGGGCTAGCAACAAGTTAGGCAAGTTGGGGTCTTCTTGAAAGGCGTGTTTGATTTTGTTGAGAAACCGCGCCCGAATAATGCAGCCCCCTTTCCAAATCCGCGCGGTTTCGCTGAGGTTGAGGTTGTAGTTAAACTCTTTTGAAGCAACGCCTAAAAGCTCCATGCCCTGGGCGTAGGAGCAAATTTTAGAGCAATAAAGCGCGTCGCGAATCTTGTTGATAAAGGCTTGGGTGTCTCCTTCAAACTTAGCGGTAGGGCCGCTGAGCTGCTTCGAAGCCGCTACCCGCGCCTGCTTCTGAGCCGACATAATCCGCGCATTGACAGCAGCAGTAATCGTAGGAATGGTGACGCCAATTTGCAAGGCATTAACCACTGTCCAGCGCCCTGTTCCCTTTTGCCCCGCCGCGTCTAGAATCACTTCTACTAAAGGCTTGCCCGTTTCCTCATCCATTTTGGTAAAAATATCGGCGGTAATTTCTACCAAAAAAGAGTCCAACTCATCAGTGGTATTCCACTCTGAGAAGACTTCGTGTAGCTGGTTGTGGTCAAGCCCCAGCGTATTTTTGAGTAAATCGTAGGCTTCTGCAATGAGCTGCATATCACCATACTCAATGCCATTGTGAACCATTTTGACGTAGTGACCAGATCCCCCCGGCCCAATGTAGGTAACGCAAGGCCCATCATCCACCTGAGCCGCAATCTTGGTCACAATTGGCTCAATCGAGTCGTAGGCGGCTTTGGTTCCTCCCGGCATCAGACTAGGGCCGTTGAGGGCACCTTCTTCGCCGCCGCTAACGCCCATGCCAATAAAGCTCAAGCCTGTAGACTCTAGCTCTTTAACCCGTCGTTCGGTATCTTCGTAGAGCGAATTGCCGCCATCAATAATCATGTCGTCTTCTTGCAGCAGCGGCTTGAGCTGACTAATGACAGCATCTACCGGGCTACCTGCTTTAACCATCACCAAAATGCGGCGAGGGCGTTCTAGAGCATTTACAAACTCTTCTAGCGAGTAAGTAGCTTTAACATTTTTGCCCCCTGCCCGCTGGGCCATAAAAGCATCGGTTTTTTCAGCGGTTCGGTTATACACTGCCACCGGAAAACCATTGCGCTCGACGTTAAGCGCCAGGTTCTCCCCCATTACCGCTAAGCCAATCACACCAAAACTCTGTGCCATAGGTTTCTCTGTTTACTTCGAGATTTTGCATATCGCTACTTGGTAAACAGGGTAAAAGAGTTTTTTGCAAACAGCCGACAGCCCTCAGGTTTTCTTTATAGCTTAGCTGCGTAAGTTCACCTGGAACTTTTTAGCCAGGGCGGATCGTACTTTTTGATGCACGGGTTCAATGTCGTCGTCGGTGAGGGTGCGATCGGCGGCGCGATAGACCAGGCGAAAAGCCAAACTTCGCTGCCCAGGAGCCACGTTTTGGCCTTGATACTGATCAAACAAGGTAATCGACTCTAGCAGTTTGCCGCCTGCTTGGGTGATTACGCGTGCTAAGTCAGCAACGGTGACTTCGACTGGGGCAAAGAAAGCCAGGTCGCGATCGGAGGCTGGATAGCTAGAGTAGGGCTGAAATTCGATCGCTTCGCCAGGTCGTTTTTGCAGACAACTGACGATGGTAGGCCAGTCTAGTTGAAATAGATAAACTTCAGCGGGCAAATCGCGTTCGCGCCGTAGTTCGGGGTGAAGCTGCCCAAACAGCCCGAGCGGGGTTTTACCGCGTACCCACAGTGAGGCGGTTCGCCCTGGGTGCAAACGAGCATCTGTGTCTGCGGTTCGATACGTGACGGCTAGCCCCAGTTTTTGAAAAACGGCTTCTAAAATGCCTTTGGCTTCATACCAGCTCAGCGGTTGGGGCTGGCCGCTGGTGACCCAACGACCTTGACGGCGATCGCCGCCCATAATTCCACCCACTTTTTCGGCTTCATGAATCCCGTTATCGTCTTGCCAAAAAATGCGACCGAATTCAAAGCCATTGAGAGCCTGATTGCCCTGCTCTAAATTAAACTGAAACGCATCTATCAAGCCTGCTATCAGGTCAGAGCGCAAAGCCGAATACTCTGGCAGTAGCGGGTTGGCTAGTACCACCTGGTTTTCAGCCGTGGGTTTGGTGACAGAGTAGTGCATTAACTCCGTGAGTCCGGCGGCGCGAAACGCTTCGCGCAGTTTGCGAGCCAACGCCACCTCTGGCGACAAATGGCCCGCTTCTGCCCCCCCTGGTAGGGTATCGGCAAAGCGGTCATAACCGTAGAGACGGGCAATTTCTTCAATCAGGTCTATTTCGCGTTCTAAATCGCGGTAGCGATAGGCCGGGACTTTGACTTGCCACACCGCTGTCTGATCGGTGGCGATCGCTTCACAGCCCAGCTTTGACAACACGGCTTCAACTGCCTGGGCTGATAGCTGCGTGGTTGTGCCGTCGGCCTCGCTCACGGGGCCAAGCATTTGATGGACGCGATCTAAGCGCAGTTCTAGGGTGCGGGTGGGGGTAATTTTGCCCACTTCAGTCCGCTCAACAGCCTGGGTGGTTAACGTTGCCCCGGCTAGCGCTTGCATCAGTTGCAAAGCGCGGTTGCAGGCCAGCACTAGCTCAGCCGGGTTGACGCCTCGTTCGTAGCGGGCTGAGGCTTCTGTCCGCAAACCCTGGCTGCGGGCTGATCGCCGAATAGCGGCTGAGTCAAAATAGGCGGCTTCTAAAACCACGTTTTGAGTGCCGTCGTGGACTTCTGTCGCTTCGCCCCCCATGACCCCCGCCAAGGCCACTGGCTGATCGTTAGCGGTAATGAGCAGGGTTTGGGGAGAAAGCGATCGCGTTTGGTTATCGAGCGTTTTTAGGGCTTCATTTTCACGGGCAAAACGTACGCCTAAAGTCAGGTCGTCGCTACCCGCAGCGGCATACAGGCGATCGCGATCGAAAGCGTGTAGCGGCTGACCCCACTCTAACAGCACGTAGTTAGTGATATCGACAATGTTGTTGATTGAGCGGGTACCGGAGGCTTCTAGTCGTCGCTGCAGCCAAACGGGCGATGGCCCAATTTTGACCTGTTCGACCACGGTGCCGATGTAAATGGGGCAAGCTTTGGCATCGGGCAAGTCAATGGCCAGTTGGCTTCGCCCAGGCTGAAGTTTAGGATTGGGCGTTAGCGGTAGTTTCAGCGGTTGACCCGTAATGGCGGCAACTTCACGCGCTACGCCTACCAGACTCAAAGCATCCGCCCGGTTTGCCGTAGACGTTAAGTCCAAAATTACATCATCTAGCCCCAGCAAAGGCCGCACATCTTGGCCGACTTGCAAATCTTCGCTATCCGGAAAAATGTAGATACCGTCAGATTCTTTGGCCAGCCCCAGTTCAGCTAGCGAACAGATCATGCCTGCGGAGGGAACGCCTCGCAGTTGCCGCGGCTTGATTTTGAGATCGACAATGGGCAGGTAAGTATCTACCTGGGCTACTGCAACATAAATGTCAGCGCGAACGTTGGCCGCCCCGCAGACAATGGTAGAGGGTGCGGCAGCGCCAATATCAACCTGACAAACACTCAGCTTATCGGCATCGGGGTGGGGCTGACGTTGCAGCACTTTGCCAACCACCACGCCATCTGCCCACGTCCAGCGGTCTTCAATGTCTTCAACCTCAAACCCGGCCATCGTCAAAGCATCGGCAAGCGCTTCGGCAGGTAGATTGATCTCAACGTATTCTTGCAGCCAGTTTAAGGAAATGCGCATCGGGCTTGGGGAAAGTGAAAGTCAGCGGTACGGATTTAGCGCATTCATTCTACCGTTTCTACCGAGCGATCGCGCGTTTAGCTCCACACAGTCGGCAGGGTGTTTCCTCCCCAAAGCGGGCAGCTTTACGATTTTTGGGTGGCTTCGCGTTCTGCCACCAGCCGTTTCACCTGCACCACGCTATCAGGATTGAGCGAAATAGAATCAATCCCGGCTTCCACCAAAAAGGCGGCAAACTCTGGTTTATCGCTAGGGCCTTGGCCGCAAATGCCCACTTTGCGCCCGTGACGGTGAGCCGCCTCAATCACCTGCTCAATGGCTAACTTCACCGCTTCGTCGGTTTCGTCAAACAGATCAGCTAACTCACTCGAATCGCGATCGACGCCTAAGACCAGTTGAGTTAAGTCGTTTGAGCCAATCGAAAAGCCATCAAAGCGTTCAGCAAACTGGTCAGCCAGCAGCACATTTGAGGGAATTTCACACATCACATAGATTTGCAGATTGTGAACCCCCTGCTTCAACCCGTTTTCTACCAAGACCTGTAGCACCCGGTCGGCTTCCGAAAGCCTGCGGCAAAAAGGCACCATGACAATAACATTGTCAAAACCCATGACTTCGCGTACCCGCTTAATCGCCTGACACTCTAGGGCAAAGCCTTCTTTGTAGCGATCGCTGTAATAGCGGGCTGCCCCGCGAAAGCCCAGCATCGGGTTAGATTCTTCATGCTCAAACTCGCGCCCGCCGATTAAATCGGCGTATTCGTTGGTTTTGAAATCGCTCAGGCGCACAATGACCGGATGAGGATACTGAGAAGCGGCAATTTTGCCAATGCCCCGCGAGAGGTTGTCAACAAAATATTCGCGTTTATCGGTGTAGCCTTTGGTCAGATCGCGAATGGTTTTCCAGGCGTCGCGATCTTGCAGCTTGTCGTAGTTGACCAAAGCCATCGGGTGAATTTTGATCAGGTTGTTGATGATAAATTCCATACGCGCCAGACCAATTCCTTCGGCGGGCAACTGCCACCAGTTAAAGGCGGCTGACGGGCTGGCAATGTTCATCATAATTTTGGTTTGCGTTGGCGGAATGTCATCTAGGTTGACATCAACTGCCTCAAACGCTATTTCCCCTTCATAGACATTGCCCTGATCGCCTTCGGCGCAGGAAATCGTGACAACCTGATCGTTTTTGAGCGTGCGGGTGCCGTCTCCGGTGCCGACAATTGCCGGAATCCCCAGTTCTCGGCTGACGATGGCGGCGTGACAGGTGCGCCCTCCATAGTCGGTGACAATGCCTGCTACCCGCTTCATAATCGGAACCCAGTCAGGGTCAGTCATTTCGGTGACCAAAATGCTGCCGTCTTCGACTTGATCAATATCTTTGGTGCTGAGAACGCGGCAGACTTTGCCAGAGGCGATCGCATCGCCAATACTCAACCCGGTCAAAATCGGTTCGGCCTGGTCTTTGAGCTTGTAAGTTTTTAGCATTCCGGCTGTTCGCTGCGACTGCACCGTTTCAGGCCGAGCCTGGACAATAAATAGCTCTCCGGTATGACCATCTTTGGCCCATTCCATATCCATCGGGCAGCCGTAGTGTCTTTCGATTAAGATGGCCCACCGAGCTAGCTGCAAAATTTCATCGTCGTTGAGGACAAACGCTTTGCGCTCTTTGCCGTTGGTATCGATGGTTTGCAAGGCATTTTTACTGCCATCGTCGGTGTAGATCATCTTTTTGGCTTTGCTGCCTCTCGTCTTTTCAATGATGGGGCGAAAGCCTTCTTGCAGCAGCGGTTTGAAAATCGTGAACTGATCCGGCGTAACAGAACCCTGCACCACGGTTTCACCCAGTCCCCAAGCCCCGGTCAGCAGCACAGAATCGGGAAACCCGGTTTCGGTATCAATCGAAAACATGACCCCAGCGCAGGCTTTATCGGATCGCACCATTTTTTGCACTCCAGCCGATAGGGCGACTTCCATATGGTCAAAGCCTTTTTCTACCCGGTAGCTAATGGCGCGGTTGGTAAACAAAGAGGCATAACAGCGGCGGCAGGCGTCTAAAATTTCTGTTTCGCCGCTGACGTTGAGAAAGCTCTCTTGCTGTCCGGCAAAGCTGGCATCGGGCAGGTCTTCTGCCGTAGCGCTGCTGCGAACTGCCGTATCTACCTCCTCTACCTGGTAGCGACGACTCAACTCTCGATAAGCCTGACAAATTTCCGCTTCTAAATCTTCTGGAAATTCGGCATTTTGAAATAGCCGCCGAATGGTCTTTCCAGTCTTAGCCAGCGTTTGTTTTTCTTGGGCAAAAGCGTCTAAATGATGGCGAATTTTGTCGGCTAGGTCGTTGGCGGCAATAAAAGCTCGGTAGGCTTCGGCGGTGAGGGCAAACCCATCGGGAACGCGGATGCCTTCGGCTTTGAGGTTGCTAATGAGTTCACCCAAAGAAGCGTTTTTACCGCCCACGCGAGCCACGTCCTGATTGTTAACCGTATCAAACCACAAAATGTATTCTGATTTACCCATGATCTTGCTCTCTAAAATTTCTAGATTTGTATTTTCTATAGGTCAAGGCTAAGGTATTTAGCCTGATAAAAACGCATAACGGGTCATGGCTGCGGCGCTCAAAAATCGAACATCAATTGTTCGTTGACTAGGGGCAATGGCAGTGTCAATTGATTGCTATTAGCCAACTAACTTTTAGCTATTTTTATATTTTTGAGTTCGCATCTATCAATAGATATATTTTGATCCCAAGGCCAAGGCAAAAGGTTTTTGTCATGCAGAAACAGCAACGCTTGGGGTTAAAGCTGACCGCAATCTTATTAGCTTAATGTTATTCTCTCTCCCATAGCCTAACGCGGACAATCTATGAGTAGGCGGGTTTTTCAATCTTTTGCAAACTGAATTTTTGACCCCATTTAGTAATACGAACCATTAAGCTGATCGTGAAGTTTTTCAAAAATAAGACGGTGATCTTTCCCTAACCCTTCAACAATGAAAATAGAGATATCAATGTCGATCGCGGCGATCGCTTAAATTAACGGCTGAACATTTACGGGCTGCTGCTGTTTTGCAGGGGTCAAAGCTGCCTTGGCTAAACCTGCCTCAGGTAGCCGCTGCTTTGCCACTTTTTAGCAGCTACCCAGCCTTGTATTGGCCGTGCAGCCCTGGTCAGGAGAAAACGCTATGATTCGTCTGAGTCCGGCAGAAATTCGGCTAAAGGCATCAGTTCCTAATAAGACGGCGGCGATTCGTCAAGCCGGACAGCTTCTTGTGGATAGCGGTCACATCCAGGTTGGCTACGTCGATAGCATGTTGGCGCGTGAGGAAGCGGCCAATACTTACCTGGGTAACGGCATCGCCATTCCTCACGGTTTGCCCAAAGACCGCGACATGATTTTGGCAACTGGCATCTCAGTCACTCAAATTCCCGACGGCGTTACCTGGAACAAGGGCGAAACCGTGTATCTGGTGGTGGGCATTGCCGCCAAGTCAGACGAGCATTTGCAAATTCTCACCAATCTTACCCAGGTTTTAGACGACGAAGCGGCGGTACAAAAGCTGGTACAAACCGACGACCCCCAGGTAATTATTCGGCGGTTGACCCAAGCGGCAGGCAGCGGTGAGGCGGCGACGGCTGAAGACTTTGACCAGGTGGTTAACTTAGTGGTAGAAGGCGGCACAGGGCTACACGCGCGACCCGCCACCGTATTTGCCGAAATTGCCAAAGGCTTTGAGGCTGAAATTCAAGTCCGCTACGGCGACCAGGCGGGCAATGGCAAAAGCCTGATGTCGCTGCTAAAGCTGGGGGTGCCCAGTGGGGGCGAAATTCAGGTAATGGCGAAGGGGGCAGATGCTGAAGCTGCTCTGCAAGCTCTGCAAACTGCTGTAGAAGAGGGCTTAGAAGAAGAGGAAGAAGCCGAAACGCCCCAGCTTGAAGTGCCAGAACTGGTTTTAGATAGCCCTGCGATCGCTGGAGTAGCTGCGTCTCCCGGTATCGCCATCGCGCCGCTACATCCCTACACGCGATCGCAGATTACCTATGCTGACACCGCTGCAGATAGCGCCGCCGAAGCTAGCCGACTCAACCAGGCGATCGCTACGGCTCAAGCCGACCTCAAAGATCTGTATCAAACCGTTAAAGCCCGCTCAGGCAAAGGCAAAGCCGCCATTTTTCAAGCCCATCAAGAATTTCTGGCCGATCCAGAACTGATTCAAGACGCTACCGCCAGACTGCAACCCAACCACAGCGCCCCTTGGGCTTGGCAGCAGGCGATCGCGGAGCGGGCAGCCTCCCTAGAACAGCTAGCTGACCCGGTGCTTTCCGGTCGAGCGGCTGACGTGCGCGATGTCGGTCAGCGGGTGTTGCGATTGCTGGCTGGGGCAGAAGCGGCAGCGGCGAAGCTACCCGATCATCCAGTGATTTTAATTGCCGATGATCTGACGCCTTCAGATACAGCGGGCTTTGACCCAGAGCGCATTGCTGGCTTCTGCACCGCCAAAGGCGGCGGTACCTCCCATACGGCGATTATTGCGCGATCGCTCAATATTCCTGCTGTGGTTGGCGCTGGCGAATCGGTACTGGATTTGGCCGCAGGGGGCAACGCTGTGCTAGATGGAGATGGCGGTCGCCTCTTTCCGCAGCCGAGTCCGTCCGATGTAGAAACCGCTCAGCAAGCCAGAGGGCAACGCCAAGCCCAGCAAGATGTAGAACAGCAAACCCGCTTTCAGCCCGCCCTCAGCCGCGACGGTCAGCGGATTGAAGTGGTGGCAAATATTGGTAACCCGGCTGAAGCGGCTCAGGCGATCCACGCCGGGGGAGAAGGGGTGGGTCTGTTGCGGACTGAATTTCTTTTTCTCAACCGCGATCGCCCCCCTAGCGAAGCCGAACAGTACGACGCTCTCGTGCAGATGACCCGCGCCCTTAACGGTTTACCGCTAATTGTGCGGACGCTTGATATTGGCGGCGATAAAGCCGTTCCCTACCTGGAGATGGCGGCAGAAGAAAACCCCTTCTTAGGCATTCGCGGCGTGCGCCTGTGTCTAGAGCGCACTGACCTGTTTGAAACTCAGCTTCGGGCAATTTTGCGGGCGGCTCAGACGGGCTATATTCGGCTGATGTTTCCGATGATTGCCACGCTAGAAGATTTGCGAGCAGCCAAAACGGTGCTGGAGTCCGTCCGAGCCAGCTTAGATGCCCCCCCCATTGAGGTAGGCATGATGGTGGAAGTGCCCTCAGCGGTGCTGATGGCGGCGGAATTTGCCCAAGAAGTGGACTTTTTCTCGGTGGGCACCAACGACCTCACCCAATATCTGCTGGCGATGGATCGGGGGCATCCCACCTTAGCAAAGCAGGCTGACGCGCTGCATCCTGCCATTTTGCGGGCAGTTTATCAGACGGTGCAAGCAGCAACGGCAGCAGGTAAGTGGGTCGGCGTCTGTGGCGGCTTAGCGGGGGAACCTCAGGGAGCGGTGATCCTGGCAGGGCTGGGGGTCAAAGAACTCAGCGTCAGCATTCCTAGCATCCCGACGATTAAAGCCAAAATTCGCGGCCTCAAGTATAAGCAAATGCAGCGACTGGCGCAAAAAGCGCTGAAGTGTCGCACGGCTGAGGAGGTACGGGCTTTATGAGCGATCGCATGGTCACGGTTACGCTCAATCCGGCGATCGACCATACGGTCGCTGTAGCCAACTTTCAGTTAGATACGGTCAACCGGGTGAGCTGGGAACAAGCTGATGCCGGAGGCAAAGGGGTTAATGTTGCTTCTTTTTTGGCTGAGGCTGGAGCCACCGTCAGCGTCACCGGGGTTTTAGGCAGCGAAAATCCAGAACTGTTTGAGCGGCTGTTTGCCGAGAAAGGACTCAGCGATCGCTTTATCCGGCTCCCTGGCAAAACCCGAGTCAATATCAAAATTGTCGATCAGGCGCAGGCACAAATTACCGACCTTAACTTTCCCGGTTTAGCAGTCGATGAGTCTGGCTTAAACCAGGTGCAAAGCGCGATCGCGGCTTTAGCCCCCAGCCATGACTGGTTTGTCTTCTGCGGCAGTTTGCCCGCAGGTTGTCCTACCACTGCCTACCGCGATTTAATCGCCCCGCTCAAAGCCCAGGGTAAAACCGTCATCCTCGACACCAGCGGTGAGGCGCTCCGGCAAGCCCTACCCGCCCAGCCCGACTTGATCAAACCCAACATTGCCGAACTCGAAGCCTTACTGGGCAAAACGCTGAGAGATGACGCGGCTCTGATGGCGGCGGCTCATCAACTGATTGACGCTGGCATTCGGCAAGTTGTCGTTTCAAGGGGGGCTGACGGTGCCCTCTTTGTTAATCAACATCAGGTAATTCACGCCCAAGCCACCGCGCCAGAGATTAAAAGCACTGTCGGTGCGGGCGATGCCATGGTGGCAGGTACCGTACTGGGGCTGAGCCAGGGGCAAGCCTGGGTTGACTGTGCCACCTTGGCTACCGCTTTTTCTTTAGGGGCACTGAGCCAGATTGGGCCAAGACTTCCAGATTTTTCTGAGATTGAAGCCCTGCGGCGCACCGTTGAGCTAAAGCATTTAACCTAAAGCCTTTGAATTTTAACCTGGCAATTTTGGATTTACAGAAGCAGGAAACACCATGACCCAGATTGTTGCTGTCACCGCTAGCTCAGCCGGAGAAGCCCACAGCCACCTTGCTGCCGAGGCGCTGAAAAAAACGGCAGAAGCCCTCGGCCATGCCCTCAAAGCCGAAGCAGCCAGTGGTAACGGCCAGGGAACCCCCCTCTCAGCCGCAGACATCGCCGCTGCCGAACTGGTGATTGTCGGCGCTGACCAGGCGATCGCCCGCGATCGCTTTAGAGGGCTACCTGTCTACGCGGTCTCCACCAGCGAAGCCATCCGCAACACTGAGCTAGTGATCAAAAATGCCCTGATGCTATTGGAAACGGCTCCGGCTCAAATTAAAACCACGCCGCACCCCGCCGATCCACAGCCTGACGACCCTTTGAGCGATGCCGCCAGCCCCGATACCGCCAGCGCTGAGGGCAAATTTTTAGTCGGCATTACGTCTTGCCCTACCGGCATTGCCCACACCTTTATGGCGGCAGAAGCGCTCAAGCAAGGAGCAGCCAAGCTGGGCTACACCATCAAAGTCGAAACCCAAGGTTCCGTGGGGGCGAAAAATCAGCTCAGCGAGGCTGACATTGCCCGCGCCGATGCCGTCATTATTGCCGCCGATACCCATGTAGATCTAGGCCGTTTCCAGGGTAAGCCGCTGTACGAAACCTCTACCAAAGCAGCGATGAAAGACGCCCCCAGCGAACTAAAAGCGGCGCTACAAACCCCTGCCCCTGCGCCCACAGCCAGCGGCGATCGCGCCTATGCTGACCAGGTCAAGCAAGCCAAAGCGGAGCGTTCTGAAAAGCGCTCTGGCCCTTATAAGCACTTGCTTACAGGGGTTTCTTACATGCTGCCTGTGATTGTAGCGGGGGGGTTGATTATTGCCCTCTCGTTTGTTTTTGGCATTGAGCCGGAGGAAGGCACGTTTGGGGCGGCACTGTCTCAAATTGGCGGTGGCGCGGCTTTTGCCCTGATTGTGCCTGTGCTATCGGGCTATATTGCTTTTTCAATTGCCGATCGCCCCGGCTTAGCCCCTGGCTTAATCGGCGGTATGCTGGCGGCAAATCTGGGTATGGGCTTTATTGGCGGCATTGTTTCGGGCTTTTTGGCGGGCTATGTGGCGAAGCTGGTGCGCGACCGGGTCAACCTGCCAGCCAACTTTGAAGGCTTAAAACCCGTCTTGGTAATTCCGTTGCTGGCGACGCTGGTGGTGGGGCTGCTGCTGGTGTATGTCTTTGGTGGACCCGTACGCTACCTGATGGATGGGCTGACGGCCTTTCTAGAAGGTATGGGCAGCACCAATGCCGTATTGCTGGGGCTGATTTTGGGCGGCATGATGGCAGTAGACATGGGGGGGCCTGTCAACAAGGCAGCTTATACCTTTGCTGTGGGCTTGCTCTCTAGCAATCTCTATGGCCCTATGGCGGCAGTGATGGCTGCTGGGATGACGCCGCCGCTGGGGCTGGCGATCGCTACTTTTGTCGCCAAGAAACGGTTTAACCAGGCCGAACAAGAAGCGGGCAAAGTGGCCTCTGTTTTGGGAATTTCGTTTATCACCGAAGGGGCAATTCCCTTTGCCGCTAACGACCCGATTCGGGTGATTCCGGCCTGCGTAGCGGGTTCAGCCGTCACCGGGGCGCTGTCGATGCTGTTTGACTGTACTTTGCGGGCACCCCACGGCGGCATTTTTGTGCTGGCGATTCCGAATGCTGTGGAGCATGTGGGGTTGTATATTGTGGCGATCGCGGCGGGGACGCTGGTAACCACCCTTACCGTTATGCAGCTCAAGCGCTTTTCTAACCTGGGGGGAGCTAAAGCCCAAACCACCTGAGCTAGCCGTCTCAAGCGGGGTCGCTGCTGTTGGGGGTAAGCGGCACCAGCGATTGAATCGCCCGCGTCAAGATCAAGGGTTCAACCGGCTTAGAAATATGTCGCTGATAGCCACTGGCGATCGCCTGCTGATAGTCTTCTTCGCGGGCATAGGCCGTTAGCGCGATCGCCGGAACCAATCCGCCTAGATCCGCTGGCAACGCGCGAATCTGCTGAATCAGCGTATAGCCATCTACACCGGGCATGCCAATATCGCTCACCAGCACATCTGGATCAAAGTCACTCAGGGTTTCCAGCACTTCGGCGGCTGAAGTCACCGTTTTAACCTCAGCGCCATACTGAGATAACAATACGGTCAGCAGTTCCCGCGCGTCCGGTTCATCATCCACCGTCAACACTCGAATACCCCTGAGATTGGGTTCATAGGCAGGGATGGGCGGCATCCGCACCGGGTCAGGGTGGCTATTTAACAACGGCAAACTGACCGTAAAAATCGCCCCTAGCCCTTCACCGCTGCTATTAGCAGCAATGGTACCCCCGTGAGCTTCTACTAGCTGGCGCACAATCGCCAGCCCTAACCCCAACCCCCCATAGTTACGGGTTGTCGAAAAATCTTCCTGACGAAAAGACTCAAAGATATAGGGCAAAAAGTCAGCGCTGATGCCTTTGCCCGTATCGCGTACTGTGATTTGAGCCTGGTCGTCTACCTGCTGTAACAGCACCTCAACCTGACCGCCGCTGGGGGTAAATTTGACGGCGTTAGAAAGCAAGTTCCAAATAATTTGCTGTAGCCGACCTGCATCGCCTGATACTTCCGCCCTGTCTAGCAAAATGGGGGTAATTGTAATTGACTTGGCGGTAGCTGCCGTCTTAAGCGTTTCGATCGCAGCTTCAATCACCGGACTCAAATTGACGGCGGTAACGTTGAGGCTGAGTTTGCCGCGCAGTATTTTGGCAATATCTAGCAAATCGTCAATCAACTGCGTTTGCAGCTTGGTGTTGCGTTCAATAGTTTCTAAAGCTTTTGCCGTTTTGGCCGCATCTAGCTTGCGGGTTTGCAATAGCTTCGTCCACCCCAAGATCGGGTTAAGGGGCGATCGCAGTTCGTGAGACAGCACCGCCAAAAATTCATCTTTAATCCGATTAGCCCGCTCTGCCGATTCTCTCGCCGCTTGTTCGCGCTGTAGCAACTGTTCGCGTTCAGCCTCAGCCTGTTTTTGTTCTGTAATGTCTAAAATGACCCCCGTAAAGCGTTGGGGTTGTCCCACTGCGTTGAAGTAGACCTGGCCTTTGGCCGCTACCCAGTGTTCAGCCCGATCGTGGAAGTTAATAATGCGATATTCAGCGTCATAGTCGCCGCCGTTGGCTGGGTTCAGCGCCCACTGAATAATTTGTTCCATGCGATCGCTATCTTCAGGCAGCAAACATTGATAAAACACCTCAATGTTGACGGTCGCATCTTCAGGCAGGCCAAAGATAGCTTTGCAACCCGCATCCCAAATCAGCTCGTTTGTCGTCAAGTTCCAGTCCCAGGTGCCCAACTGGGCTGCTTCTAGAGCCATGCGCAGCCGATCTTCGCTTTGTCGCAGATCGGCTTGAGCCTGTCGGCGAGCAGCGGTTAGCTGAACCTTCTGACTGGTATCCACCGCTGCCCCGGTAATGCCGACAATTTGATTTTGGGCATTTCTCAGCGGTTCGAGGGTGAGATCATAGTAAGCCACTTCCTGGTTTCTCAAGATGGTGACTTCTTCGCGCAGACTCACGCCCGCTTCTAGCACTTGTCGTTTGAGCTGGGTTAAATAAGCCGCGCTTTCCGCCGCGACTAAATCTGCATCTTGCCGTCCCAACATTTCCTCAACCGAATAGCGCTCGGTGGGATTGTAAACCCAGGTGTAGCGCAAATCGAGATCTTGGTTAAACAAGGTAATCGGCGCACTTTTGAGGGCAATGTTTAGCCGCTCGGTGGTTTGCTTGAGTTCGATTTCGGCCTGTCTTAGCTCAGTAATATCGGTATTGGTGCCAAACCAGCGCAGCACGTTGCCTTGCTGATCGCGAATGGGAATAGCTCGTGAAAGAAACCAGCGGTACTCACCGTTTCGACTTCGCAGCGGAAACGTATCTTCCCAAAGTTCGCCTTGCTCAAAGCAATAGCTAATTTTTGCGACTACCCGCTCGACGTGATCGGGATGATGCACCTGCCGCCAGCCCCAGCCCTGCATCTGCTCTAAAGTTGTGCCCGTATAGTCAAACCAGCGCTGGTTATACCAAAAAATCCAGCCGTT
Source organism: Almyronema sp. (assembly GCF_052168255.1). Taxonomy (NCBI): domain Bacteria; kingdom Bacillati; phylum Cyanobacteriota; class Cyanophyceae; order Nodosilineales; family Nodosilineaceae; genus Almyronema; species Almyronema sp. Next base: position 39,545 of record NZ_JBQLZL010000037.1, read on the forward strand.
CTCGTCAGCCATCCAGGCAAACTGCGAGATATTGTCTGCCAGGGTACGAAATCGCTCTTCGCTTTCTCTTAAAGCATTTTCAGCCTGTTTGCGTTCGGTAATTTCTTCGCAAACTGTGCTAAGACCCGTTACCTGATCGTCCTGTTTGAGCGGATAAGAATTCACTAGCCAAACCCGTTTAGTACCGGGCTGTGCCGGGGTTTCGCCGTGAATTTCAGCATTGAGCAACGGTTCCCCAGTGGCCAAAATAGGCCGTAAAAGGTCTTCGATGGTATCGGCTAAGTCAGGCAGCAGTTCTCGCACAGTCCGGCCAATGTGGGCTTCAACAGAAGCGCCGTTCATTTCAGCGAGTTGCTGGTTAATCTGTACAAAGCGCAGATCGCGATCCATGACCGCCAAACCAATGGGCGCTGTACGATAAATGGCCTCAATTTCGGCGAGTTGCTGCTGTAGCTGGGTCTGGCTTTGGCGCAGAGAAATTTCAGACTGAATGCGATCGGTAACATCAATGCCTGAAGGAATCAGGTATTCAACCTGACCTTGTTCGTCTAGCAAGGGCACGAGGGCAAAGTCAATCACAATAAATTGTTCTGGCCCTAGGCGAATCTGCACGTCGTATCGCATCACTTCGCCACTGGCGGCGCGGGCGATCGCCGCTTTTAGCCGCGTTTGCACAGCAGGCGAATAAGACCACCAGTAGGTTTGCTCGAAGGGAAGACCCAAAACTTCTTGCGGTTGCAGAGAAGCCGCCGCCAGCGCCGTTTGGTTGGCTTCAATCAGCACGCCATCCGGTCGCATAACGCCGACAAAGCTAAAAAGGCTATCCAGGATGCGCCTTAGCTGCCGCTCACTCTGCTGCTTTTGGCTGCTGCTAGCTTTGGCGTCTGCAGCCTGCAAAAGCTGGCCTGGTTGCGCTGCTTGCAACGCTGCTTGCAACCGCTCCGGCGTTAGCTGTTCGACGGCTAAATAATCGATCGCCCCCTGCTTCAAAGCCTGGACGGCAAAGGCTGCTCGATCGCTGCCGATCACTACAATAGGCGGACAGCGATCGCCTAACTGTTGGAACTGCTCGATGCAGTCTAGGCCGCTAATGTCTTGCAGATTGAGCTTTAAGAGAATGGCATCAATGGGCTGCGATTGGCACAGTGCGATCGCCTCAGCGCTTTCTGAAACTACCAAAACCGCTTCGGTTAAAAGGCTATTCGACCACCAATCCTCTTGAGAGTTGCCGTTCTGAGCTGAAATATCCACCACCAGAACAGCACGATGCAGATGTGACATAGTCGTCCTTCATTCCAGCAGGAAACACAAAACCGCTGTGATTACCCCTTCTTGAAGCTGATATTCGAAAGCAGCGGTCAGGTTTGCTTACATTAATCTGGGAGTTACCGCATTGCCCTGATCAGCCATTGAGCCTGGGTGATTCAGCAATGGGATAGTTTTGAGAGCGTGAGCTAGCATTCACATGAGTGCATAGCTATAGATAACATTGCTGCAGCCTGTATAGGGACGCCGCCCCATTCATGCCCTGCCGATTCCCCCTTTTCAAGGGGGGCTAGGGGGGATCGATGAGTGCCTAAAATCACAACCATTGGCTTTCAAACACCCTCTAACGTCTCTGTTTATATTTAATACTTAATTCTGGCTCAATCATACAGCGATCGGGGAAACCCTCGGAATCTATCTTGCGACAGAAGACAGACCCAGCAAGCCGCTACTGACAAGGGCTTAAACTAAATCCCACAGTTGCGAAAGCGTCACCACCTGATAGCCCTGTTGCGCCAGCGCGGGTAGCAAATTTTTCAACACGCGGGCTGTGTTGCTAGCCCGTTCTGCTGAGCCACCGTGTAGCACCAAAATTGCCCCCGGAAAAACAAACTGAGTGACATACCAGGCCGTGAACGGCGGGTCATTGGCAAAGCGAAAGGTATCAAACGGAATCATCGAGGCCAGGGCAAAACGCGGTTCGTATCCCTCCATTTGTCTCAATACCTGCAACATGCTGGGCGTATAAAGCCCCCGACCAGGGCGATACCAGCGCAAAGGGCGATCGGCAAAGGTTGTAATCCGGTGATGAGCGGTTTGAATGTGATGGTGAAAAAGGTCGGGGGCTAAAGCCGCGGCCAAATCGTCAACGGCACCGTGGTTGGCAATTTCGTGACCCTGCTGCTGCATCTGTTGCAGAATTTCGCCAGCGTCGTTGAGGTGGCTGCTGATAATAAAAAAGGTAGCCCGCACGGGGTAATCGAGCGGGCCAAGCTGCTGATTGTAGTCGGCGATCGCCGCTAAAATTTGCTGGGTTGAAGCATCCCCCGGTTCCTGGGGGGTAGGAACGTCGTCAATCGTCAAAGCCACAGCCCGCATCAGCGTAGGCTTATAAAAAATGGCGTCTGGAAAAACCCTGGCAATCTGCTGGAGAAGCCGATACTGAGGTGTCATAAACCTTCACTAAAGATTTGCAGCAGTGACCTTACTCGCTGTTGCACCTTTATTGTAGGCGTAGCCTCGACCGCTGCCGATTTTCCCGCTAGGCGGCTAACCCCGCATCCCCGGAATCAGGCTGCCACTTAGCCGTTTAATCACGCGGTTGGCAATATCGGCGTAGTGAATATCACCTGCTAGTAATTGCCCCAGCCGCTTGGTAGCGGTGGGTCGCTTGATGCCTACCCGGTACCCCACCCCCGGCACCCGGTAGAAAATGCCAGCAATCCGCTGCGCCCACTGCATATCCGCTCCCCACTCTTGATGCATGATGTCAGTGTAGCCCTGGAGGGCGTCGGCATTGCCTGCGATCGCCTGGTCGAGCGCTGCGGCTGCCTTGACCCCGCTATAAATAGAAGGACGAATGCCTTCAGCCGTTAGCGGATCAACCACCGCTGCGGCTTCCCCTACAATCACCGCCTGCTGCCGATGCAGGGGACGGTTGCCGTCCCACAGTTTGAGGGAGGCTACATACTCGGTGCCCTGGTCATAAGACAGGCCAAATTCAGGCAAGTACTGCTCAATCGAAGAACGAAATTCTTTTAAGCTGCTGCCCAAAAAGGTGCCAGCCCCAATTGAAAACCCGTCTGATTTAGGAAAATTCCACAAGCAGCCGTTTTTCACCAAGCCAAACTCAAAGCTGATGGGGTTTTGTTCGTGGACGGCTTCTGGGGCTTTGACTTCTAAAATACCTACTTGTCTGAGTTTGGGTTCTTTGAAGCCTAACCACTCTGCCATAGGGCCATTTGCGCCGTCAGCCCCCACCAAAAATCGGGCTGTTTGGGTGCCTGCTGAGGTTTGAACCAGCCAGCGATCGCCCTGAAATTCTATGCCTGTAACGGCAACACCGTCTTTGACCTCAGCCCCTTGCGCTTGGGCTTGCTTCACCAAAAAAGAGTCAAAAACGTCTCGTTTCACCATCCAGATGGGTTCAGACGTTTCTAACTTAGCTTCGATCGGGTCGCCGAGCTTCCAGGTGTAGCGCACCCGATTCACTTTGCGATCGATGGCTGGAGCAAAGTCAAAGTCAAACCACTGAGCCACACTGGGAGAAACAGCGCCACTGCACGGTTTGTAGCGAGGCAGCGTTGCTTTTTCTAACACTAAAACCGATCGGCCACGCTTGGCGAGGTGATAGGCAACCGTTGCGCCTGCGGGACCCGCTCCAACAATGATGCAATCGAACATAGGTGAAAACAACACTCCCAATCGTTACAGGTGTCTGTGGGCTAGCTTAAAATTCAAGGCTCCCACGTTTGACTTGAAAACAGTATCAATTCTGACAGGTCGTACTATCCCGTAAATTGACAGTCACAGCCTAACTGCATTTACGTTAAACCCGTAGAATCTTGAAGCCCTCTTTAGAGAGATTTCAAATCAGCTTAATAAAATTTAGTTTTTGCCCTCCCTCTGACTGTTGCCTCTTTATAAGCAAATTTTGCCCGCTCAGCGATCGCCTTTGCTAACGTGTGAGAAACCTGAGGGCTACTGACTGCCATAGGTCACTAGAGTTCCCTTTACTCTTGCCTCAAACCTAATTACCGTAAAAACCGAAGGGTTTTTTTCAGTTTTGCGGTCTGAGTCGGTAAATATTTGCGTAAAGAGTTCCTGAGTCTTGCGGAGTGCAAAGCAGCCACAAAGCCATAGGATAGCAATCACATAGTTGATGAAGCTTTCATGAAGCTAACAGGCGACTATGGCGGAGTGTTGGTCAATCCTTAGGTGTTCGGGTAAAGCTTATGTCTTGGGAAGTGTGTGTTCAGTATGCCAACGGTAAAGAGCGGGTTCTGCGTACTTACCAAAACCTAGATGTAGCCCTCAACTGCGTCGATCGCATCTACGCAATTAAGGGCTATCCGCTGCATTTAGCCTATTGCGTGCGGCCAAGCTGTGCCGCTTGATCACACGGTCATGATGTCTTTTTCTTTATCGGCTAGCGCCTGGTCGATTTTAGCGGTGTATTTGTCAGTAAGTGACTGCACCTGATCTTGCAGATCGCGCGATTCGTCTTCTGAAATATCGCTATTTTTTTCCTGCTTGCGGATGCTATCAATCGCATCGCGGCGGACATTGCGAACAGAGACTTTGCCTTCTTCGGCATATTTGGCGGCTAGCTTGACAAATTCTTTACGCCGTTCGCTGGTTAGCGCTGGAATATTGAGCCGGACTACTTTGCCGTCATTGTTGGGCACTAGCCCCACATCCGAAAGGGAAATTGATCGCTCAATCAGGCTCAAGCTGCTGGGGTCAAAAGGTTGAACCAGCAAGGTTGAAGCATCTGGGGTACTAATGTTGGCAAGAGATTTCAGCGGCGTGGGCGAACCGTAATACTCCACCATAACTCTGTCAAGCAGCGAGGCATTTGCTCGCCCGGTGCGAATGGTGTTGAATGCCCGCTGGGTGGCTTCAACCGCCTTTTGCATGGTTTGTTCAACTTCAGCTAACTTCACAGGACTCCCCTACTATCGTGCCAATGGGTTCCCCCATTACGGCGCGGCAAATATTGCCACGAACCGAAAGGTCAAAAACCGTAATCGGGATGTTGTTATCTTTGCATAAGGCGATCGCTGTACTGTCCATCACCTTTAAATCATGTGCTAACACATGACTGTATGTAAGTGTACGAAATCGCTTGGCATCTGGGTTCACCTTAGGGTCAGAATCGTAAACCCCATCTACCTTAGTCGCCTTAAAAACCACTTCAGCGTTAATCTCAGCCGCTCGGAGCGCCGCTGTCGTATCTGTCGTGAAAAAAGGATTACCCGAACCCGCCCCAAAAATTACCACCCGCCCTTTTTCTAAATGGCGAATGGCGCGTCTGCGAATGTAAGGTTCGGCAACTTCTTGCATCGCGATCGCCGTTTGTACCCGCGTTGGAATTTCCGCTTGTTCCAAGGCATCTTGCAGGGTCATGGCATTCATGACGGTAGCAATCATGCCGATATAGTCAGCCGTTGCCCGATCCATCCCAGCCGCTGCCCCCTTGATCCCGCGAAAAATATTTCCTCCCCCTACCACTACCGCAATCTGAACACCGTTACTGACAACTTCGGCAATTTCCTGGGCGATGTATTGAACAATAGTTGGATCAATACCATAGGAAAGATCGCCCATCAGGGCTTCGCCGCTCAGTTTTAGCAAGACCCGCTGATAGGTATTCCCCATGAGTCAAAAAGTTACGTTTAATTCAAGGTCGTAGATTAATCTGTCCCTCAAGATAGCAGTCGATGCAATCTTAAGCCACAAAATTTATCTGTGGAAAAAGTCTGAGATAATTGCAAGAGCTATCTTATGCTCACCCTCTAGCCGTCACCTGAATCTTGGCAATGAATGCGCTTCTATTAGCCCAGTCTAGTTTGGTTGTTCTCTGGATTGGGCTGGTGGGGATTGTCGCCGCTAGCCTCTGGCAGTTTACTGCCGCTAGCCCTGAGATGGTTCGCAAAGTGCTGCATATCGGCGCTGGCAATGTCATTTTGCTGGCTTGGTGGTTTTCAATTCCAGCCTGGTTAGGGATTCTCGCTTCTGTTCTTTTTAGCGGCTTGACGCTACTGTCTTATCGCATTCCTTTGATTCCTGGCTTAGATAGCGTGGGTCGCAAGAGTTTAGGCACTTTTTTTTATGCCGTCAGTTTTGGAGTTTTAATTGCCTGGTTTTGGCCTTTGAACCTGCCCCATTACGCCGTTATTGGCCTTTTGATCATGACCTGGGGCGATGGCTTGGCTGCAATTGTGGGGCAGCGTTGGGGAGCGCATCCCTATCAGGTAAGCGGTATGCAAAAAAGCTGGGAAGGCTCTTTGACAATGGCGATCGCTGGCAGTTTGATCTGCTGGTTAGTATTACTGAGTGTGCAAGGTGCCATCTGGCAAACCTGGCTAGTCGCCTTGGTTGTTGGCCTGATTACCACCGGATTAGAAGCTTTTTCAAAGTTGGGAATTGATAATCTGACGGTGCCTATTGCAGGGGCGGCGATCGCCTTTTGGCTCAACCAATATTTACTCATACCTGCCTAAACCCAGCCTAAAAATGTAGTTAAAACCACATTTTTTGCTGCAAACAACGGCTTTTTTACCGCCAGGTTAGCCTCTGAAAAATCAGCTTCATCTTAACTTCAACAAAAAATTGATGATTCCGTAAAAAACCGGAAACTTGGCAGGCGGACATACGTCTTAAGCACTAAGACCAGCCCTTAGGTGGATTTTCCGGCCGAATATTTATGCAAATAAATAGACAGGTACTGACCGGGTACTACTGCTAAGTCTAAACGAACTTCATATAACCCTTGTGGTTTATGAAGGAACTGTAAACAAGTGGATAATTCAACCCGCTGTGTTCGTTACTTTCGTTAAGAAACTGAATAGGGGCTACCACACCATGAGAGCTACATATGTGCTTCACCTGAAGACCAAAATTATGCGCAAAGATTTGGCTCAAGTTTCACATCTGTACTTCATCTGGCGTTAAATCCAAAATTTCGACAATTCAGTTCAACTGCCTGCATCAACCCTTATCTGCCTGAGGTCAGATCTGCCTGAGGTCAGTGTTCGTCGTATCTCCAATCAGCACCCAACCTGATTCCTATGTCTAATTTGTCCTCCAAAGCACCTTTGACGATTTCGGTCGTCATCCCTGTCTACAACGGCGGCGACGCTTTCCGACGATGCCTGCGTAGTCTGCATACAGGCTTGATCCCAGATGAAGTAATTGTAGTCTCCGATGGTGATACTGATGGTTCATGGCGAGTAGCTGAACAGTTTGGGGCTAAAGTCATTCGCTGCCCTGTCAGTCGGGGGCCAGCTACTGCCCGCAACGTAGGTGCTAAAGCGGCTCAAGGCGACATCATCTTTTTTGTAGATGCTGATGTCACCCTTCATCCTGAAACCATTCACCGGGTAGCCGAAGTCTTTACAGCTTCGCCCGAAGTGGCAGCGCTGATTGGCTCCTATGACGATGCACCGGGGGCAGCCAACTTCCTATCCCAGTACCGCAACTTGTTCCACCATTATACTCACCAGGTTTCCAGCGAGGAAGCCTCCACCTTTTGGGGGGCGTGTGGGGCGGTGCGGCGAGAGGTTTTTCTGCAGGTGGGTGGTTTTGACCAGAGTTATCGAGCCGCTTGTGTGGAAGACATTGAGTTGGGCTATCGGCTCAAACGATATGGCTACACCATTCGCCTGTGCAAGCACATTCAAGTGAAGCACTTGAAGCGGTGGGAGCCGCTGTCTATGCTTAGAGCCGATATTTTTTATCGGGCGCTTCCCTGGACAGCGCTGATCTTGCGTCACCAACAACTCAACAACGACTTGAACTTAGATACTTCTAGTCGGCTCAGCGTTGTTCTGTCTTTTGCCCTATTGCTAACGCTAGCAGCCACGGGGCTATGGCCTAGCGCTCTCGGACTTTCGCTGGCGATCGCAGTCGGTTTATTGCTGCTCAATGCCCCCGTTTATCGGTTTTTCCGGCAAAAGCGAGGTTGGCGATTTACCGCTCGTGTGATTCCCTGGCACTGGCTTTATTTTCTGTATAGCGGTTTCGCTTTTGCCATCGGCTTGGGGCGACACCATTTATCCCAAATGAAGCTAGCTAGCCGTCATCTCGTCAGAACTTCAGCAAATTAAGCAGGAACCCAATCTATCAGTTATGTCTAATCCCAGGCAGCACTATCCAACCGTCGTTATCGGGGGTGGCCCCGCTGGGCTAACCGCAGCTTACGTTCTCAGCAAAGAGAACCAAGCCGCTGTTGTGCTTGAAAAAGCCGATCGCGTCGGCGGCATCTCGCGCACCGAAACTTACAAAGGCTACCGCTTCGACATTGGCGGCCACCGCTTCTTTACCAAAGTCGAGATTGTCAAAAAACTTTGGTATGAAGTTTTAGGCAAAGAGTTTATTCGCGTGCCCCGGCTATCGCGCATCTACTACGACGGCAAGTTTTTCAACTATCCGCTAGAGCCTTTTGATGCCCTTTCTAAGTTGGGAATTTTCAACAGCTTCCAGATTTTGACCAGCTACTTGAAAATTAAGCTCAACCCCTTACCCAGCGAAAACAATCTAGAAGAATGGGTGACCAATCGCTTTGGCAAGCAGCTCTACAGAACCTTCTTCAAGACGTATACCGAAAAAGTTTGGGGAATTCCCTGCACCCAGATTCAGGCTGACTGGGCTGCTCAGCGAATTAAAGGCTTATCGCTTAAGAAAGCGGTGCTCAATGCTTTGTTTAAGGTTAACAACACCAAAACGCTAATCAAAGAGTTTGATTATCCGATTTTGGGCCCTGGCATGATGTGGGAGCGCTTTCAAGAGCGACTCAATGAAAAAGGCTCTCCGGTACATCTGCACACCAACGTGATTCGCATTGAACGATCGGACAATCGCATTACTAAGGTAATTGCCGAACAAGACGGCCAACTCAAGCAGTTCACAGGCGATCAATTTATCTCTAGTATGCCTGTTTCGGCGTTGTTAAAGCGGCTTTCGCCCGCTCCTCCCGACGAGGTTTTAGCCGCTGCTCACGGGCTGAAGTATCGCGATTTTATGATTGTGTCGCTGATTATTGATCAGCCAAAGCTGTTTCCTGACAACTGGATTTACATTCACAGCCCTGAATTTAAGGTTGGTCGGATTCAAAATTTCAAAAACTGGAGTCCGGCCATGGTACCTGACCCTCAGAAAACTTGTCTGGGGATGGAATACTTCTGTAGCGAGGGCGATGAGCTGTGGGAAATGGCTGAAGCTGATTTGATTAAGCTAGCTAGCCGTGAAGTCGTTGAGCTGGGCTTAGTCGATAACCTGGAGCTGATCAAAGATGGTACGGTGATTCGCCAATATAAGGCTTATCCGGTTTATGACGGGGAGTATCGTCAGCATCTCAAAGTTCTGCAAGATTATCTGTCTACGTTTGAAAACTTGCAAACGGTTGGCCGCAACGGTATGCACCGTTATAACAACCAAGATCACTCTATGCTGACGGGTATTTTGGCGGCTAAAAACATTCTGGGCGAAAACCACGATTTGTGGGATGTCAACACCGAGCGCTCTTACCACGAAGACTTTATGAAAAAGCCGACTGAGAACTCAGCGGCGAAGCTGCCTTCTGCTGCCGTTGCTTAGGGGGAAAGAAACCGAATGCGTTATTTGGCTCAAGAACTGCCGCAAGTTTCAGTCATTATTCCAGTCTTTAATGATGCAGCAAGGCTGCAGCGTTGCTTAGCAGCTCTTGAGCATCAAACCTATCCTCAATCTCATTATCAGGTGATTGTGGTAGACAATGGCTCGGATGATCCATCAGCGGTTCCGGCCTTGGTCGGTCAAAAAAACTGGGCGATCGCGGCGGTAGAATCGGTTCCCGGTTCTTATGCCGCTCGCAATCGTGGCATTCAGCTAGCTCAAGGAGCGGCGATCGCCTTTACTGATGCTGACTGCATCCCGGAAGCTGACTGGTTGGAAAAAGGCGTAGAGCGATTGCTAGCGACGCCTGAGTGCGGTTTGGTTTCAGGCAACATTGAGATTTTTCCGCAAGATCCTGCCCACCCAACCGCCGTTGAGCTATTCGAAATGGCGACGGCCTTTCCCCAAGCACAGCACCTGCGAGATATGAAATATGGGGCAACGGCTAATTTGTTTACCTGGAAATCTGTGATTCAAGCGGTTGGCCCTTTTAATGCCACGCTTAAGTCAGGCGGCGATTTAGACTGGGGTCGCCGCGTCTATGAGGCGGGTTATCAGCAGGTTTATGCCGAAGAGGTCAGGGTAGCCCATCCCGCCAGGGTATCGTTTGAGCAAATTCGGCAAAAAACGGTACGCCTAGCTGGGGGACATTACGACCTGTTAAACAGAAAGCTCTATCACTTTTTTTACAAAGATTCGCTGCTGTTTGCCCTGGCGCAGCAAAAGCGAATTCCGCCAGCGCTGCTCAAGCATCTGCTGTTTGGCATAATTTTGGCGCAAGACCTGATTCCACCTGTGATGTACGTCATTAGCGTATTTAGAAGTTCTAAACTCAGCAGAGTTAGCGAAAAGCTACAGGTGGCGCTGGTAATTGTTTTTGTGCGCTATAGCAGCGCTTGGGCCAAAATTCGCCTGCGGTTGGGTCAAGCGCCAGCCAGAGTTTAGAGATTGAGCGTCTGCTGCGTTTGCTTCGTTGTTCGTTAAGTCGCAAAGCCTGGAGAAGCGTGTGAAGGTAGCTTTTATCGTCGGTGAGTTTCCCGTTTTATCTGAAACGTTCATTATTAATCAAATAACGGGGTTACTCGATCGCGGCTATAGCGTGGATATTTATGCAGATTGCCCTGGCGACTGGAGCAAGCTGCATGGCGATGTGATTGCTTACAACCTGCGATCGCGCACCCATTACTTACCAGAGGTGCCGTCTAATTTGTTCTGGCGAGCGATCAAAGGGGGCGGGCTGTTGGCTAAACGTTTGATGCAGGCACCTGGTGAAACGCTGCGATCGCTTAATTTCGTTAAGTACGGTGAGCCAGCGCTGTCGCTTTGGCTGCTTTACACGCTCATTCCCCACTTTGCTCAACGGTACGATATTATTCATTGCCAATTTGGCACCGTTAGCTTTCGCGGCATGGCTTTTCAAACCATCAATGCCCCGACAGCCAAGCTGCTTACCATGTTTCGCGGCCAGGATATTAGCCGCTTTATTCAGCTCAAAGGGCCGCACATTTACGATCGCCTTTTTCAGGTAGGCGATTACTTTTTGGCTAACTGCAAATTCTTTCAGCAGCGGGCGATTGAGCTAGGCTGTCCGCCAGATAAAATTCGCGTTCATGGGTCTGGCTTAGATTGCAGCCGTTTTCCCTTTCAAGCACGGAATCTGCCCAGTAACGGCTCGGTTCGGGTTGCCACCGTGGGGCGGCTGGTGGATAAAAAAGGCATTGAATACGCGATTCGAGCGATCGCCAAATGCCGTCAAACCTACCCCAAACTGGAATACTGGATTATTGGTGAAGGGCCGCTAAGAAGCTCGTTTGAGCAACTGATTGAATCGCTCAACCTCAGCGAGAACGTCAAACTGCTGGGGAAAAAGTCGCAGGAAGAACTGATTGCGCTGTTGCAACAGACCCATTTGTTTGTTGCCCCTAGCGTCACTGCTAGCGACGGTGATCAAGATGCGCCCGTTAACGTGCTCAAAGAAGCCATGGCGATGGGCTTACCTGTGATTAGTACGTTTCATGGTGGCATCCCAGAACTGGTTGAAGATGGCATCTCTGGTTTTCTGGTACCGGAGCGCGATGCCGCTGCGATCGCCGCAAAATTGCGCTATTTGATTGATCATCCTGAGCGCTGGCCTGCAATGGGGCAGGCGGGGCGAGCTTTTGTAGAAAAACATTACGACCTATCTGACCTCAACGATCGGCTAGCTGAACTTTATCAGCAACTGGCAGCTTCGGTGCCGCGATCGCCTGCAACCGTTTTGTTACCGACTTCGTAATTGTCTGTGGAGGATTTATGAGCCTAGTCGCTGAAGAAACCCAATCCCAAATAACCCTGGAATCGGCTGCGGCTGAACCCCAGGTGACTTTAGTTGTGGTGCCACGCGAACGCTTTAGCTGTGCCCGCCAGTCTTTAGAGAGCATTTACGCTCATACCCAACTGCCTTTCAAACTGGTCTATGTAGACGGCAACTCACCCGCCCCGCTGCGGCAATACCTCAAGCAACAATCGCAGCAGTCTGGGTTTGAAATTGTCAGTACCGATTACTATCTCTATCCCAACCAGGCTCGCAACTTAGGGTTGCAGCAGGTCACCACGCCTTACTTGGTCTTTATTGACAATGACGTGATTGTTTCACCGGGCTGGCTGGAGGCTTTGCTAACCTGCGCCGAAGAAACCGGAGCAGCCGTCGTTGGGCCGCTAATGTGCCAGCACAGCCCCATTCACCAGGAGGTTCACTTTGCTGGCGGCGAAGCCCACGTTTGGACAGACAAAACCGGACGTCGCCGCGTTCGCGAAAAAATGTACGACCAGGGGAAACAAGTCACTGCCATTCGCGATCGGCTCAAGCGATCGCCCACAGAACTGGCTGAATTTCACTGTGTTCTGGTGCGACGCGATATTTTCGAGCAGATGGGTCAGCTTGACGAATCCATGCTCAACACCAAAGAACACTTAGACTTTTGCATGAGCGTGCGCGAATTGGGCGAAACCGTCTACTTTGAACCCGATTCGCTGGTAACTTATCTTCCCGGTGCGCCGCAAGACTGGTCAGATGTTCATTACTACATGCTGCGCTGGAGTGATGCTTGGACACTTTCTAGCCTGCATCACTTTCGCGACAAGTGGCAGCTAGCCGAAGATGGCTATTTCAAAAATAAGTACAAAAAACTGGGCTGGCGGCGCTATATGTCTTTAATTGAACCGCTGGCGCAGCGGCTGACGTTTAATCTGGGGACGAACTTTGTCGCTCGGGCGATCGCCAAGTTAGAACACGGGTTGAATCATTATTTAACCTATCAGCACCGTCGGCTACAGCAAAAATCGCGGGTCAACGCCAGTCCTCGATGAGATGCGCCTAAGCAGGCTCTCGACCTCGGTTTGTTCAACAGTCGATTTTTTTGAGGTAATCAGCCATTCATGCTTGCTGACAAGCGGCAGTTACGAATTAACCAGGCGGCGCTTTTTCTGCTGTCTGTGGCCTTAGTGCTGGTAGGACGCCGTATTACACTGTGGCCGATTATGACCTGGCCCGTCTATAGCCACTATTCCCAGGGTTTTCCTGACCCGACTGTCGATGCTGTCAGCTTGCGGTTAATAACCACTACAGGCGAAACTTACACGCTCGCACCCGCCGATCTCTTTGGCGCTGGCCGCACTGATGTCGCCAAAAGGGCGATCGCCTATGCCTTTGACGACACAGCCCCAGAGCAACGAGACGCAAACCGGGCTTACCTCAGTCAGCTCGTTTCCTATCTCAAACCCGATATTGAAATCAGCGTCATCCAAGGCTACCGAACTTACTGGCAGGTCGAACCGCTCAGCGTTCCGCCGCTAGTGTACGACACCCCTACTCAAGTCGTCAGGCTGGGGAGCTTTCGGATAGCAGACTATACAGCGTCTAAGCCAGGGCAACAATGACATTCGCCAAAGCCGTCAGTTCCAGCATCGATCGCTGGTTCACCCAACCAGAACCTAACGCTGCAGGCCGCATGGGGTTGTTTCGCATTTTCTACGGCTTGTTTTATCTGTGGCATCTCAGCAATCAATATGCGGTGAGCCTTAGCAACTTACCCAGCGAACATTTTATCCACCCAGTTTTGCTGATTGCGCTGCTGCCGTCTGCGCCAAGTGTGTGGTTTTGCCAAGTTCTAGAATGTGGCTTGGTCGCCGCTCTGGTTTTGCTGGTGCTGGGGTTAAGAATTCGCTTGATGACGGCCTTAGTGTTAGTTTTGGGGGGAATTTTAGAAGCTTATTACATCGCCACTGATGGAGAGCATTCAACCATTTTGATTGCTTTTTATATTCCATTTTTTATGGGGTTGAACAACGATTGGGGCCATACCTATGCTTTAGATACGCTGATCAAACAGCGATCGCTTAAACCCAGCGTTGCCCCCTCTGAATCTCACTGGCGATATTTTTTATCAGCTAGATCGGTTTTGGTGATTCTATCGCTGCTTTTTTTGTCTTCTGCTCTTTTTAAATTTACCTTTGGTGGCGTTTGGTTAACCTATCCAGATTTAATGGCTAATCTGGTTTTGCAAAAAAATATAGCCGCCGCCTTGCAAGAGTTACCCTTAAATCCCATAGCTCCTTGGATTGCCCAAACCCCCTGGGTTTATCACAGCTTAAGATTTTCAACTTTGCTGTGCGAAGGGCTTTTCTTTTTATCTTTGCTGGGTCGGCAGCTACGGCTTTTTTTTGTGTCGTTAGCCTTGCTATTTCATGCCGTCAATGCCCTTTTTCTTACGGTTACGTTCACTCCGGTTTTGATTGTGTATGCCTTGTTTATTGACTGGCAAGCTGCCGTTAATAGGCTGCAACTCAAGTTTAAAGGCCAGCCTGCTTTTTCTACGTCTTGGCTGGTCGGTAGCGCGATCGCGATCGCGATTGGCCTGGGGCTTTTGTGGAGTTTGTACCCCCAGAGTCGCACAGTCTTTAACTTCAACGGTTTACTCAACTGGCGCTCAATCTGGTATCCGGTTGTGCCCTTTGCCCTGATAGGTCTGGGGCTGAGCATTAAGCCGCTGAGCCGCCCGCCAAGGCGGCAACTGCCCTGATGCCGAGTTTTATTGTCTGTTTTTTAGCCTTAAAATGAAAGATTTCCAGCAAAAAGTCTTACACGGAATTATCTGGACAGCCCTACAAAATTGGGGTGGTCAGGTAGGCTCCTTGTTAGTCTTTTTTGTGCTGGCGCGGCTATTAGAACCGGAGGACTTTGGCTTAGTCGCTTTGGCTAACGTCTTTTTGGCCTTTGTGCAGGTCTTTTTGGATCAGGGTTTTCCCAAAGCTTTAATTCAGCATCAAAACCTTGAACCTGAGCATATTCATACCGCCTTTTGGACGAATTTGATCAGTGGGGCGGTGCTGACGGGTCTTTGCATTCTTTTTTCTCCTTTAATCGCTGACCTGTTTAACGAAGCGCAACTGACGCCGATTTTGCGTTATTTTTCTTTGCTACTGCTTATTAGTTCTTTCACAGGTGTCCAAGAAGCGCTGTTAGAACGGCAGTTTAAGTTTAAGTTTGTTGCCCTGCGATCGCTGTTGGGGCTATTTTTGGGCGGCTTAGCAGGCGTGAGCGCCGCTTTACTGGGGTGCGGCGTTTGGAGTTTGGTTATTCAACAACTGACCTACGAGTCCGTTGGGGCCATCGTCCTCTGGCGGGCTAGCGACTGGCGGCCACAACGCCAGTTTTCTTGGCCTCACTTTCGAGAACTGTTTAGCTTTGGCGTTAATATTCTGGCTTTTAACTTTTTAGGTTTTATCAATACCCGGTCGGATGACCTATTAATTGGCTACTTTTTAGGGCCGACAGCCTTGGGCTACTACAGTATTGCTTACCGTATTTTGCAAATAATGGTTCAGCTTTTGATTGATACCGTCAATCGAGTCGCATTACCCACTTTTTCGCGTTTGCTCTCAGATTTAGCTGTCTTTCGCAGCGCTTTTTACAAAGCCACTCAGCTCACAAGCGTTATCTCTTTTCCCTGTTTTTTAGCGGTGGCGGTTTTAGCGCCAGAACTGATTACACTGCTGTTTGGCAAACAGTGGTTACCGTCGGCTCCGGTCTTACAGTTGTTAGCGCTAGCAGGAATTTTTCGCACCATTTCTCGCTTTAAAGGCGCTATTTTTATGGCGATGGGCAAACCTGTCTGGCGAGTATGGCTGGGGTTGCTTAGTTCAATACTCAATCTGATTTTCTTTGCTATTGCCGTACGCTGGGGTGTGGTAGCTGTGGGGCTAGCTTATTTAGTGCGTACAGGTATTATGTTCCCGATTGAACAAAGCGCCGTAGGGCGACTTATCCAAGCACCCATGCGAGACTATTTGCGGCAGTTTGTCGCCCCTTTAGTCAGCGCCACTTTGATGGCTGTGGCTATTTTAGTGGCTCAGCAAAGCATCAGTTGGAAAATATCACCCATCTTGCAGTTGATTGTTCTCAATTCTATTGGCGCAGCCACTTATTTAATTCTGTTGCGGCTGCTAGCGCCTAAGCTGTTTCAAAAACTATTAGCGGCGCTTGTAACTTTTTTGCCCAACGTAAATTATAAAAACGTTTGATTCTTTTAAAAAGATAAATACTGATGCAGCCAGTCATCTTATAGAGCTGCGGTATTCAGTTTTCGACAGGCTAAGTTGTCTACCAGGCTAAGTAAATTAGCAATACGCTCATGGTGAATCAGCCCCTACTTAGTATTATCATTCCCACCCATAACCGACCTCATTTGTTGGAAAAAGCAGTCAAAAGTGCTTTACAACAAACCTTAAAGAACATCGAAGTCATCGTAGTGGATGATGCCTCTGATCCACCTGCTCAACTTGCCGATCATCCGCAGCTTAGCGTGATTCGTCTCTCTACATCTCATGGAGGGGCAGGGGCTCGTAATGTAGGCACTCAAGCGGCTCAAGGCCGCTGGATTACCTATTTAGACGATGACGATCAGCTTTTGCCCCACATGGCTGAAACCTCTCTAAAGGCGCTGGCTGCGACCGATCTGCCGCCTCCGGTAGCCGTTATTTCTGGCATTGAGGTTGTTGATGAAACCGGACAGCACCAGGAAGAACGTTTGCCGCCTCCGGTACGTTTTAAAGGCTGTTATTTTTCCTTAGAAGACTTAGAACCTGGTTGTTCTTACAACACGAAGCAAACCTTAGTGGTCGAACGAGACGTTATTGAAAAAATCGGCGGTTGGGACGAAAATTTTCGATCGCGAGTCCATTCAGAACTTTTTTTAAGACTTAATCTGGCTTGTTCAATTGTAGGCATTCCTGAAGTCACCTACTGTTTACTTCGCGCCCAGCACGAACCTCGGATTTCCAAAAATCGTCTGCTCAGGCAGGAAAGTTTTCAGCGTTTGATTCAAAAGCATCGCAGCATGTTTTGGGCAAAGCGTAGTATGTATGCCAGTTTCGTTTATGAGCACGCCAAAATCTCTTACTACCTGGGTCAAAAAGGCGCAGCCCTATTTAGCTTAATTCACGCTTTTTATATCAATCCTAAAACCACGTTGTCGCGACTGCTGCTGCTGTTTAAAGATTTTGTTCAGTCTTCCTAAAAAACAACTATTAGCCCATAGGGCTAAAGCGAACGTTGTGTTGATTTGAGCTAACAGCAGTGAAAAATATTGCCAGATATAACCGCAGACTACCTCAAAAATTCTTGCAGACTTTCAAGCAAAGGGCTGAAATAGGACTGAGTCAGCCTGAAAGCTGGCTCTATATCATTTTGATAGTTGGTGGTTTGCTCAGACTGCACCAGTATTTGCTGGATCGATCGCTTTGGATTGACGAAGCTTTTTTAGCTTTAAACATTATTGAGCGCTCTTACAGCGAATTGCTGCAACCTCTGGCTTACAATCAAGCAGCCCCCATAGGGTTTTTAATAATTGAAAAGTTTATGACTCAGCTCTGGAGCAGCCAGGAATATGCTTTAAGGTTGTTGCCTTTTTTAGCTAGTCTGTCATCGCTTTTTTTGTTTTTTAGCATAGTTAAGCTAATAAAAATAAAGCCCACTGCGGCGGCGATCGCGCTCGGTTTGTTTGCCCTTTGCGATCGCCTGATTTATTATTCAGCCGAAGTCAAACAATATTCTACAGATGTTGCTGTAGCGCTGTTGCTTTGCTGGTTCACCTTTCACTTTAAGGCTCACCCGCCATCAAAGCAGCAGATCTTGGTTTTTGCTTTGGTGGCGGCTTTGTCTGTTTGGCTTTCTCACCCGGCGGTTTTTGTTATTGCAGGCACGGGCTTATGTTTAATCGCTTTTGCCGTCCGGCAGCAACCTGCTAGGCTGCTCGGCTACCTAGCTGCTTACGGTCTTTGCGCTGTGAGTTTTGCTCTTTTTTATCAGTTTTCTCTGAGCAATCTGGTGGGCAACTCACAACTGCAAGACTCTTGGGGGCAAAGCCATAACGCTTTCATGCCTCTACCGCCGACCAGTTTGACTGAACTCAAGTGGTTTTTCGATACCTTTTTTAGATTCTTTAATTACCCCATTGGCATTGAACTAACGGGCGTTGCCGCGTTTGGCTTCATCATGGGCGGCATTGCGTTATTCAAGAGACAAAAATTTACTTTTTGGGCGCTAATTGCACCACTAGTGGTGACATTGTTAGCCTCTGGTTTGCAAAAATACCCCTTTCAAGGACAGCTTTTACTTTTTGCTGTTCCTTTTGCCCTACTGATTATTGCTGTTGGCGCTCAAGAAATTATTGGCCGTCTTCAGCCTGCTAATTTGCTGATTCCTGGCTTGCTGATTCTATTGCTTTTTAGCCATCCTTTTTACTACGCCGCTCTTAATTTAAATGATCCCAATTCACCCCCTAAATTTGAATATCAGCGCATGCGGGAAGAGATTAAACCCGCTTTAGCTTACTTAAAAAACCACTGGCAAGCAGGCGATACCCTCTATGTTTACTACGCGGCTCAACACGCTTTTCGCTACTACGCTAAACAATATGGGTTTGACTTTGCCACCCCTCGTCGCCCTACTGGCAACTACTCAGGAGAGTGGTTTGAACCCGCACTGGTTTCCAATCCGCCTCAGTTGATAGTTGGCTCCGTTACCCGCTATGAACGCGATGCGTTTGCCGCCGATTTACGTCAGCTACGGCAATATCCCCGAGTTTGGCTACTGTTCTCCCATGTCCGCGATCGCCGCTCATCCATTGATGAAGAAACCGTTCTTTTAAGCTTACTGAGCAGCGCGGGTCAAGAAGTGGATAGCTTTCATAGTCTGGAAGCGGCTGTTTATTTGTTCAATATGAATTCAAATACAGATGAGACCGCCTGAGACATGAAGCAAAATTTTAATCAGAAGCGCAACCTTTACAAAGACTGTAAAAAGACAAGGCCATCCCTGATTGGAGCTTTTATGCAATCGACTAGTCTTGAGGTGATATTTAACGTTGAAACATGAAATATGCTCAGCCTCAGTTCGATCAAAACAAAAGCTAGCTTGACTGTAATTATGGCTGCTTGTGCGTTTGCAAGGCTCACTTATGAATTTAATCGTCTCCTTTGGCAAGCTGATAGCAATGGAGCGATCGATTTGAGGCAGCGCTATGAAGAAGTTTCGGCTTGGTTTTTGGGTCAGCCCGTTTATGGCGAAATTCCTACGGCTGTTTATCCCCCTGCTAGTTACTTAATGCTGCGTCCGTTTCTTCACTATGCTTCTTTTGCAGACGTTCGTTATCTGTGGGCTATTACCACTGTCGTTGCCCTCGGCAGTTTGATTCTGGCAGCTATCTGGATTAGTCTGGCCGATCGCCCCAGCGAATATGCAGTGTTGGCGCTGCTGGTGGTGGCTATTTATGCAACTGGGCCTTCGATTGGTAATGGACAACTGACCATTCATATTTTGGCTGCTTTGGTCGTTGGCTTGCTATTGTTGCTCAAACCAACCCAGTCGTTGGGAACCGATTTAGCGGGTAGCAGTTTAATCGTCTTTACCTTGATTAAACCGACGCTAACCGTTCCTTTTATTTGGCTCTTTGTTTTTGCTTTGCAGCGCTTGCGGCCACTTTTTCTCATTCTCTTGGGATATAGCGCGATCGCCCTGTTTGCCTGTACTTTTCAAGCAGGTAGTGTTTGGACACTGTATCACCAATGGTTGAAACAAGGCATGGGCGGAGCCGTTTGGAGTTCGGCGGGCGGGGGTGGCTTAGGCAGAGTTGACATAGGTTATGCCAACATCCACAACTATTTGGGAGCCTTAAAACTGAGTCAGTTCAACCTTAGTGCTTCTCTAGCTTTACTGCTCATTTTGGGCATTTGGATTCAGCTTCATCGTCAAGCAGATGTCTGGATTTTAGTTGGCGTTGCGGCCATTATGGCTCGACTTTGGACTTATCATCTGGTCTATGATGACATGCTGGTGCTGTTGCCCATGATTGCGCTTTTTCGCCTGCAAAAACAAGGTTTGCTAGAGACGAAAGCCCAAGCTTTTAACGAGACGTTGCTGATTACCACTATTTTTATGAATCTACTTCCGGCTAGCTTGAGGTTAGCCAATTCACCGCTTGATTCAATATTTACAGCGGGCGTTACCCTCGACTGGATGCTGCTAATGGGCTGGCTGGCTTGGCAAGCCGCTCAGCAAAAAACTCAGCGCTTGTTTATACCGCATTCTACTCAGTAATCAACTTATGAATCCCTCACCAAACTTTATTTTTTCTATCATTATTCCAACCTACAATCGCCCTCAGCAAATCGTGGCTTGCTTAGAGGCGCTAACGCGATTAGAGTATCCCCGCGATCGCTTCGAAGTGATTGTTGTGGATGACGGTAGTGAGCCACCGCTGACAGCAACCGTCAAGCCTTTTCAAAGCCAGCTCAATTTGGTGTTTATTCGGCAAGCCAATGCTGGGCCTGCGGCTGCCCGCAACCGGGCGGCTCAACAAGCCCAGGGGCGCTATCTGGCTTTTACAGATGATGACTGTCAACCTGCTACCGACTGGCTACAGACGCTTGAAGCCTGCTTCAAGCAAAAGCCTGTTTGTATTGTGGGGGGTCGCACAGTGAACGCTCTGCCCCACAATCCGTTTTCAATGACTAGCCAAAACATCATCAGCATGGGCTACGACCATTACAACGCCGTTCGCGATCAGGCTCGCTTTTTTGCCTCTAACAACATGGTGGTACCCAGGCAAGAATTTTTAGCTATGGGTGGCTTTGACGAAAGCTTTACCACCTCAGAAGATCGAGAACTCTGCGATCGCTGGATTCACCAAGGCTACACCATGACTTATGCCCCAGAAGTTGTAATTTATCATGCCCATCCGATGACGCTTAAAAGCTTTTGGAAACAGCATTTCAACTATGGTCGTGGCGCTTTTCGCTTCCACCAAACTCGCGCTCAAAAAGGATGGGGAAACTTTGAAATTGAAGGGAACTACTACCTGAATCTATTGCGCTATCCCTTTTCTCACGGCCAAAAGCGCCAGGGATTAACCCTAACAGCCGTGCTGCTAGTCTCACAAGTTGCCAACGCCGCTGGTTTCTTTTGGGAAATGAGCCAACAACAAACAGCCAAAGTTTCTAGGGCTTAATTTCTATTAGTTTTTGCTTTTTGGGGTCTTGAACACTTTTTTAATCGGTGCAATGCGTCATGAAAAACGGCTTCACCAATATGCCTGCAGAAATGAGCGACAGAAGCAAGCTCAAGTTTGGCTTCATTTTTGCGATCGCGCTTATTTATACCGCTCTTTTTGTGGGTTTACAAAATTTGCAAGCGCCCACCTGGTGGGATGAACAAACTTTTTGGTTAACGACCCAGCGCTATTTTAGTGACAGTTTGTTTCCCAGCTTAGAGACGCTCAAGTCATACCCAGAACTCAACACACCTTTGCCCTTTATTATTTACGGCGCTTTAGAATACCTGTTTCAAGGTGGGCTGTTTGCGGGGCGGCTGTTAAATTTTTGCTTGTCTATCATCATGGTTTTGGTCATCGGCTGGCCTCGCCGACCTCATCGCTGGGTGCATGTTTTAGCCGTTATTGGGCTACTGCTTTTTCCCTATTATTTATGGCTGAGCGGGCGATTTTATACCGACATCATTGCTACTTTTTTTGTCTTTTGGGGATTTTTCTTTTATTTTCGCAATGCCCATTTGCTAAGCGGACTGGCTTTTGTATTAGGAATTGCTTCGCGCCAGTACATGTTGGCGTTTCCTCTAGCCGTTGGCACCTATGAGCTAATCACCAGCTGCAAAAAACGCGAACCGCTCAACTTTCGAGTTTTGATGCCGCTGTTGGCTGCTGCAACCATCATTGGCTGGTTTGTCTTGTTTGGCGGCATTGCCCCCTCTAGCAGCTTTGATAGTCGTCTGGTGCCCGACGTCCAGCGATCGCTATTTGCCCTAGAGCCAGGGGGAGCGCTCTATTTTTTGGCTTTTGTTGGCCTCTATTTTGTTATTCCTGAATGGTTGCTTTTTTGGCGGCGTTTACCCCTAGCCCAACTGCGGCAACGGCAACTATTTTATGGTGCGATCGCCCTCGGCCTGCTGGGATTGTTTTTGCTTTTTCCACCCGCTTTAGAAGCCAGCGGCAACCTGATGAAGGTAGCCGATTTAATGCCTTTCAACATTCTCAAATACAGCCTGTTTTATAGCTTGGCGTTGCTAGCCTGCTGGCGCTTTTCAAAGCTCAATTTAGCCACCTGGATCGTCATTTTTAATAGCTTGATTATGATCAAAGCCTGGCAGTGGGATCGCTACGCACTGCCGCTGATGGTGGTTCTCTGGTACTTAAAATCAATCGAGCAGCTCGATCGCACCCCGGCGCTCTCTGATCCCATAGCAGCTACAGACGCGGCAGAAGCTGCCTCAAATTAACACCGCGCAGGTCGCTTTTCAAAGCGATCGCTTTGGTAGGCTAACACTAGCCGTTTACTTGCTAAACCGATGCGTTTGTTTTCTTTTCTCCTGGCTTTGCTGGTGCTGAGCGCGGCCACCACAGGCTGCAAACCCAAACCTAAAGTCAGTACAGCCGATACCGCTGCCGCCGAGTCTTTGCTAGAAGCGGGTTTGCTCAAAGCCCGACAAGGACAGCTAGAAGCTGCGATCGCAGATTACAACGCCGCTATTTTGCTCGACCCTAGCTCTGCTAACGCCTATGCCACTCGGGCAGGGGCTTTGGGTATTTTGCAAGACTATACAGGGGCGATCGCTGACTACGACCAAGCTCTGGAGATTGATCCCAACCTAGCAGCGGCCTATGGTGGACGGGGGCTAGCCCGCTATCGCAACGGTGACCCAAGCGGCGGCATTGCCGACCTAGAACGAGCGGCTGACCTGTTTCAAAACCAGGGACAGCTACAAGCCTATCAACAGACACTCGCTACCCTCGAACGCCTCAAGTCGTAACGCTAAAACTTCTGCAAAACCCAGCTAAGGCTCAGCTTTTCCTCAGGTAGCTTTGGCAGATTGAGCCTACAAGGGTGCATAACAGCACTTTAGCAACCCGCTAACGCTTCTAGAGCATGAGGTAAGCAGAGATGATTGAAGCACACAAAGTTGGGCGCATTCCGCTGATGTTACTGCTGCTGCGCTTGAGCATATTTTTAGTCATGCTGGTGTGGACGCTGGATAAATTTGTGCAGCCAGATCACGCCAGCCAGGTTTTTGCTAGCTTCTATGGCATTCAAGAACTCGGAACTAACTGGGTGTATGGCATTGGCGTCATTCAGTTGCTCATTGTTTTAGGTTTCGTGCTGGGTTGGCAAAAACAATGGACGTATGGAGCCGTTTTGATCATGCATGGCTTGTCAACGCTGGTTTCCTTACCTCGCTACTTTGACCCCTTTACTCCCCCCAATATTTTGTTTTTTGCTGCTTGGCCCATGTTAGCGGCCTGTTTTGGGTTGTTTTATCTCAGACATCACGACACCCTGGGAACCCTGGGGCGCTAACCAGTAATAAGCTGTTTCTAGCTGAGAATCTACCGGGCTTTAGTTGACATTTCTTCATAAAAACGAGACAACAAGAATAACGCGTAGATGCCCTCAGGCGATCGCTATTGAGCGAAACTGAGCTTTGTAAACAGCATGAATGTGGTTTTATTAGGCTTTATCGGCAGCCTCTTAGCCGGTCTGGGAACAGGGTTAGGCGCGCTGCCGATTCTTTTACCCATTAACCTGACAGAGCGTACTCAAGGGGTGCTGCTGGGGATAGGCGGCGGCGTTATGTTAGCGGCTACGTCTTTTTCTCTAATTGTGCCGGGTAGCGAATTTGCGGTTGAGCAAGGGGCTTCTTCTGGCACAGCCGCCTTCATTATGGGGGCTGGCATTTTGCTGGGTAGTGCTGTGCTGTGGTGGGCTAACCAAAATTTCCCTCATGAGCACATTTTCAAAGGGCGAGAAGGCCCTCAAGCCAAACATCTCAAACGGATTTGGTTATTTATCATCGCCATTACCCTCCACAACTTTCCGGAAGGGCTAGCCGTTGGCGTCGGCTTTGGCGGTAGCGAAGTCGCTACTGCAACCGCTTTGGCCGTAGGCATTGGCCTACAAAATATTCCGGAAGGGTTAGTCGTTGCGCTTGCCCTGCGCGATCTCAAGTATTCAGCGCCTTATGCCCTATCGGTAGCTACACTAACAGGCTTGGTTGAACCGATTGGCGGTTTGATTGGCGTAAGTGTCGTTAGCATTGCTCAACCGCTTTTACCCTGGGGAATGGCTTTTGCGGCTGGGGCTATGTTGTTTGTGATTGTAGATGAAATTATTCCAGAGGTTGATCAAAAGTCACTGGGACAAAGCGGGACTTTTGGGTTAATGGCGGGATTTGTCGTCATGATGTTTTTAGATATTGCTTTGGGATGAGATCGGGTACGAAAATCGCTTTTGGCGATCGCGGCAAGCTCAAATAAGCTTCAAAAATCATCCCGTAGATATACGTAAAAACCCGCTTAAGTTAGATTTTTGCTATCTGATAATCCCCCTTTAGCCCTCTAATACTGACTCAATTTAAAGCTCAGATGAAACCTTGGAAAAAGATTTGCGTCTGACTTTCAAAGGGCAGCCGTTTGTGTTGCTTGGTTAATTAACCAATGCATCTGCCAAAACGGATTTAGTCTATGAGGCAGAATTTGATGAAACAGTATCTATTGTCTAGCGCTGCGATCGCAGGCAGCTTGTTGCTTGTGCCAGCGGCAATGATCGATTCAGCGACAGCCGCAACGCTGGTACAACCGTTTGAGGTGGAAGTGACGTCCGGCGGATTAGCAGGGCAAACTTTCTTTGGCTCGGCTCGCTATGACGAGTCAATTGCTCCTAGTGGCTTGTTTGGCGCTATTAACGCAGCGGACGGTCTAACGCTGACGTTTGACTTTTTGGGGCGCACATTTACCGAGGCCGACGCTGTCGCCTTTCCCAATTCCCCCAACTTGTTCTCGTTTTTTGGCAATACCTTTTTGGCTTACGCGGTCAATACAGACGCAGTTGGGTTTAGCCTGCTCGGGCCAGCTTTCAGCTATCAGGTGAGTGAAGCAGGTAACGAAACCTTTGGCTTTGGTACCGTCACTGTTGGAGAAGTCAGCACAGCCCCCGTGCCAGAACCGCTGACCCTTCTCGGTTCGCTAACCGCTCTGGGCTTGGGTTATGCCGCTAAGCGCCGGATGGCTCAAAGCACCGCTAGCTAGCCAATTAGCACTTGTTCCTGCGCCTCTCTAGGAATCTCTCTTTCTCCGCAAGCTGGCTGATTCGCTCGCGGCTGCAGCGGCCCCCTCATGCTGCATCGCGTCAGTAGCTAGCTAGCCCAAGCTTCAAACAGCGGCTTTCAACCGCAACAATTAACGTCTGCAAACTGCTCTTACGGGTACCTTTGAGCGGCAGTTTAGATCCCCTGCGCAAACAGGGGATTTTTTATGGTCATCTGTTGTTTCTCCGCCCAATGGCTCAACGGCGGCATGTCTAATATCAATTCTCGATTTTAGATTTTCGATTTTGAATTGAACAGTCTTTGCTC